>JAPPII010000020.1 GCA_028820845.1 Candidatus Poribacteria bacterium | reverse complement strand
TCATTATAGCACAATCTTCCTTTAGGGAGTGGTCTAAAAAACCGCGGGCAGTACACTGGCATCACATGTCACTCAACAATTAAAGGGAGCATACTGTTTTATCAGTTACTGTAAATCCATAGGAAAATCATTCTGGGAGTTAGAAGAATTCCTTGATGACTATGACTACCGATTTGTCAGTATCGTAGACCTCAACTTTAACAGGAGTAGGCGACGAACACAACCTTTTCACTCCACAGGAGAATTGCATAATGTCCCTGATGTGTTTCTGAAAATTTCACGAAGTCCTACTGTCCATTTTCGTAAGTTAATTGATCCAGTGCGCTGATACAAAAACACGGGAGCAAAAGCAATGCCACACACAAACGAAGCAGCAATTGATATAGACTGGCACCCACTGTCTGATGAAGACATACGCCATTTTGACGACAACGGCTATCTCATCGTCCGAAATGTCCTCGACTCAGATACCATCGACAAACTCATTGAAGCCAGCGACCGACTCATGGCGAGCGATCGGCGTGAGAATCGCCAACACAACTCCAACAACCGATACGACAGTTTCCGAAACTGCATCTCTATTGACGATGCCTTCATTCCGCTTATCACGCAGGAAACCATCCTTCCCATCGTCGTTCAACTGCTCGGTGCCCATTTGCAACTGATGACCTCACACCTGATATACAAACACCCCGATCCGCCGGACACACCGGATACCGCTCGTATGCCGGGGTGGCATCGTGACTACGGCATGGCAACAAAAACACACGGCAACAAGTTACCACGCATTCTGCTGAAATGCGCCTACTACTTCACCGATCTGAGTGAACCCAATTCCGGCGCAACGCTTGTCGCCCCCGGTAGCAATCATCTCCTTGAGCGGATTCCTATTCCAAAAGGACAAGCGGATCCAGAAGGCGCACTCGAACCGAGTTTAAAATCCGGGGATTGCCTGCTGTTTGAGAATCGTATTTTTCATGCAGGGGGTGCAAATTTAACGGACAAGACCCGCAAAGGCGTGATGTTCGGCTACGGTTACCGGTGGGTAATGCCAATGGATTATCGGACACAGGAACAGAGTTTGTTGGATAAACTAACGCCGCTTGAGCAGTATTTGGTTGGAGAACCCTTCAAGAAAACGAAAGAATACCATCCGGGCGGTGGCGAAAGCCCACTTGCATCGTGGTGTGAGCAGCACGGTGCTCCAGCGGTGAGACGGGTTACTTAACCGATCTACGTCAACGTAATAACGTCCTTTTTAACAATCTCTTTCGTGTCAAAGTGACCTGCCTGGGAGATGAGTTCCAACGTTTCCGGGGACAATCGTTCTCTAACCTCTTCCGACACTCGACTCTCACCACGGTGTTGAGGTCTGTAGCGTAAGGTCAGGACGCAACGATACCGGTCCTTCGGTTTCCAAGGCAGCGCACCGTGCGTCAAGAGTTCAGAGATGATTACGAAATCCCCTGCTTTTGGCGTGATGTTAACGACCCCTTCTGGAATATCATCGGCATCCTTAATCTGTCCACTGTTATAGAGGTGTTCAGGACGATCGAAAACAGTTTTGTGTGTGCCGGGAACAACCAGCAATCCACCATCTCCGGGGTTCACATCGTATAGGTAGGGAAAAATAACAAAATCGTCACAAAAGATGCGACCGTTTCGGACCTCATACCGATTGGCGTGCCATCCAAAATCCTCTCGTGCACAATGCAAGCGTAAGCCTTCCGCCGACTCCGACACACCCGCCCGATCCGCAATCATCGTCCCGCGGAACAGTTGCGGTCGGTTATTCGTCAATTCTTTGATAATGGGCCAGGTCGATCGGTGCATTGTGAGTGCCTCTAACGGTTTCGCAAAGGCGAAGCCGTTTGGTAGGTTTTTTTCGCTGGAGTCAAATCCGGGTGGAAGTTTTTCGGTAGGGGTATTGATGTATTCCGCTGCTGCGTCTTGCGCCGCTTTTAGTTCTTCTGCACTCATAACATTCTTCAGATGAAGGTATCCACTAACATCAAAAAGATAACGCTGTTCAGGGGTCATCATAACATTTCACTCCTTTACTAAGTCAAGGCTTCCCATACGGGCCAATCCCTCTCCTGCAACCGCTTGAATAACCTATCGAAGGCTTCACTGCCGTCATCTTCCCACTCATCCAGACGCACACCCGGGGCATAAGATTCGTCTACCCCTTGCTTCATGAGGCGTTCTGCCTGTTGTAGGTTTCGATAGTAATGCTTCACGCCACCCGGTAGTGTGACAACAGAAATATGCCGTTTCCATTTCGGTTCAGGCGTTTGGGAATAGCGTTTCACAGCCTCTTCGTCCAATACAACACCCAAACCCGTACCTTCCGGCACCTGCATAAATCCGCGTTGGACTTTGTGCGATGTAACAATCAAGTCGTCTTCGTAAGCATGACTGGCGGTTACACCCGGTAGCGTAGCCGTCGGCATCACCGCTCCCAGATGACACGCGAATGCTGCCGTGATACCCGTACCGACATACTGCAGCAGGATCGGTGTATTCGCAGCAGCAAAAGCCCAACCCGATGCCAAGGCACTTTTGACACTTTCGTGGCTACACAACGCACCGTCAAAATCGCCTGCCCGTAGCCCAATCCAAGGACCAGACGGTTGACGCGACGCACCCTCTCGAATAACACCAACACCGTGCAGATAAAACGGAATCCGAATCTCTTGATGCAGTCGCCGCCACCCCTCTACATCATACGCAAAAATTGGCTCTTCAAGACCCTTGACAACCGGAATCTTCTCCAGTTCCCGCAGGATTGGCAATGCCTTCTCAACATTGACGAGTGAACCGTTGAAGTCAAACTCCACGCGAAAATCTGGCGGTGCAACGTCTTGAATCGCCTTTGCCTGTTCGACGACATCATAGAAAGCACGCGCTTTGCATTTCAGACCGCGGTACCCGCGTTCAGCAGCAATCTGAACCTCCGCAGCAGTGTCTTCAGGCGACATACAGGGCATCCACCACCCCATCGCAACCCAATCTCGAACCTGTTGTCCCATCAGTTTCCACGCTGGCAAACCGAGATGTTTTCCCATCAGGTCGTAGCACGCCATGTCGAGGTTAAAACGTCCTTCACCCATAATGTGATCGAACGGGTTTGTACCGAGATAGGTGTCCAAAACCTCTTGCTCAAAAGGCGGTCCCGGGTTTTCTCCGAGACCGATGAGACCGGTATCGGTATAGAACTTATAGACCGTAACCAGTTCTGTCATAGCGAAGTGGTAGTATTTTTTGCGAATCCGTTCCTCATAAGGCACACACAGTGGGATTGCTTCAATGTCGGTAATTTTCATGGGAAAATTAGGCAAAGAACCATAGGGTTTCTACCTTCCTGTATCCTTAGTCCTTCTTTTTGTTGCAGGCTATTCTTACTGTTTTTTCTATTCTCAAGTATTCTACCAAAGTCCTTGAAAAGCGTCAAATCTAAAATGCTGAAATTGGATCACGCCTCTTTTCCCGTGCCAATTAAAACGATTTGATTTTGAGACCAAGGTGTAGTAGAATTAAAATGGGCATTGGGTGGTAATTTTTCTTTGTTTTCGACAATGTAATTTCGTTGGAAAGCAGGTAACTTTGAAAAAACCCGTATGAAAGATGTCGTATGGGTTGGGGATTCCCGCGAGCGGCTGCAGCAATTTCCCAAAGGAGCCAGACAAGCAATCGGCAAGGCAGTGATGTATGCACAACTGGGAGATAAGCATCCAACTGCCAAACCCATGCGAGGTATCGGGTCAGATGTCTTTCAGGTTGTTACACGGTATTCTACCAATGCCTATCGGGCTGTTTACACAGTCAGCATCGGGGAGCGGGTGTATGTATTGCACTGCTTTGAGAAAAAATCAACACGAGGTATAAGAACTCCGAAAAGGGAAATAGACCTTATCAAGCAACGCTTAAGGCGAGCAAAAGAAATGGAGGCAATAGATGTGTAGCGATGTAAAGTTTGAGGAAAGCAGTGGCAATGTATTTAAGGACATAGGCTTTTCTGATGCAGAGGCTGAAATTCTGTCGTTTCGCACGAAGTTGACGTTTGAAGTCTTTACACTTCTCAAGAAGTCTCGGCTGCAACGCGCGAAGGCAGCAAAACTTTTGGGTGTTGATCCAGCAGATGTCTTAAAACTTAAGAACGGCGACGATGACCATTTTAGCTTGACCCGCCTTTCTGATTTCCGAGATCGGCTGCAGTGTTATGTGAAAAATCAAGTTACACTATCAGAGAACGATAGCAAACAAGGTCCAACAAACGCACTTGATGCTACAAGATAATTGTTCACAAAAATAACTAATAACGCACAAAAATTTGACATCTATTCATGCTTTGTGGTATAATTTCGTTGAATTAGTAGGGAAACCTACAAAACACTGCATCATTTGTAAGAGAACTTTCGGCACGCTGACCTTTTCTTTTTTAGGTAACGTTCATGAACAAACGCGTTCTATCTATTCTTCAAGTTTCTGTCAAATCCGCAAGATACTGTGGGTTCCGCTTTTGGGCAGGGATCCGAGGTTTATATGAATTTTCAGAGGCTATCCGTGCTAAACGTCTTCAGACTGTTTGTTTTAGGTTAGTCAAAGCGATTTACCCCCCCTTTATACTCCACATATAATAAGTATTTACAGCATAAATTATTTCACATGGCTGCTCTCTTCGCGCCTGCCTGTGCGACTTTATCCCTTTCAATTCGCACATTGCAGGCTATTTCTGTTATAATCACACACCATCGTCGCGGAGCAAGATTGAAAAACCAGTTAGGATTTCTCAAATTTTTATTTTTTAGTATCATGATTAGCGGTTTCGTCGGGTGCGATCCCCCTACAGCCCAAAAACAGCTCTATGAAACGCTTGTTTTTAAGGTTGATGAAACCCGACTTGAACCCGCAATCGTAGATACAACCCTAAGAATCAAAATAGCCGCCCCGAAGCATTGGAAAAAGATTGACGATTCAATGCACCAGCAAGTCAGCAACACATTGGGCACTGAACCTATACAAGGACTGCAAATAGTGCCACGATGGGTATTCTTGAACGAAAGTTCTGGGGCGATGTGTGTCGTGTCAAAGTTAAATAGCGTGGAGATCACCCCAGATGAAACGCTATTAAAAACCCTCAAAATTGCTTACCAGGACCAATTTCCAAACGCAACGGTTCAGGAGGCAATTTTCATGAAGGATGCATTTCGCATCCATCAGCTAATGGTTATCGCTACCGATTTTGTACACATCAAACTGATATGTGACGCACCGGAAACCCTTGTTTTTGCGGTTGACTACCATGTTCCCAGAGATGTTTACCAAACGGAATTGCGATCCATTGAATCATCAATCGGTTCCATTAACTTAATCCAGAAATAACAATAAGCGCGATGCAAAAGCGCGTACCAAAAGGAGAAATTTATGTTCAGAAAACTTTCCGCTGTCTTTCTGATAGTAGCAATGTTGTTTGTCATCGGGTGTGCAGCACATACTCACAAAGTCGGGGAAGGCGCGCAAGGTAATGATATTACAAACGCTCGACAATGGTATGTACTGTGGGGATTAGTTCCAATTAATAATGTTGATACAAACGCTATGGCAATGGGAGCAACTGATTATGAGATCACAACTGCCCTTACTCCACTTGATGTCGTTATCAGCGTTGTTCTCGGTGAAATTTCTATCTACTGCCGCACAGTAACAGTTCAGAAATAGTACATAACAGATTCAAAAAAATTTTTGGGTAAAGTCAGTACTTTTTTCGCTTTTTGACACTGGCTTTGCCCTCTGTTTTAGATAGCAGCTAACCTCTAAGGGCGTTTTTTTATATCCATCCGTGCGTTCTATCCGGGACAATATATCAAAATGTGTTATTACACATATAACTTGCCGCTCGAAAAGATTTGTTTAGGACTTAGGCATTTCCTCTTAAGGTCCCCCCGATAAGGGGATTTAGGGGGTTATAAAGTACCGAATAACGACTTTTTGCATAAAACAAGTCCCTTTTCTGCTCAATTTGCGTAAGTCCCGTTGTTTTTTAATCGCACACATAGTATAATTGGGAGTAGTATTAAGTAGTAGTTCTTTCCAGACTTTGAGGGTTCTACCTTGATAGATGTAAATTCCAATATGTGTAATGATGTAAGATCTGCTAAACCTTTTCGGAGCAATTAATGCTGTCTTCAAAGCAGTAAGCACAGTAACTTGTACATGCTATGCTGTTAAGGAGGTGTTTCTTATGATAGAAACACTTGAAACATTAGCAAAAAGGTTAATACGATTAGAAAAAGTGGTTGCAGAGGTGCCACTGCGACTCTCCGAGACCGTTGATATATCGAAGTCTGTGGATATGAGGAAGCGAAAAACAGAGGATAAGCAGTCCGAGGCGCAAGCCCTTAAAAAAATGCGTGAACATCTCGGAATTGCCCATATAGAACTCATGCCGCTTGAAGAACTTCGCAAGAGCATGGCACGCCACGGCATTCGCGCGGAAGATAACGAGTTTAGCCGTGGAATTATTGAGGAACGTGAGAAATATCGGTAAATCTCAGCCATGGCGATTCTGGGGGTACACTATCATGGCATTTAGCGATTTCAAAAGAATCTCCGAAGTCCAAGAGAAATTCAGAATCAGATATGCGACAAACGACTTTCTTAAGGTTGAATCTGCAAGCCCTTCAATAGAATTTTTGCAAGAATTTGAGTTCACCATGGAAAATGTCAACGTTTTTTCCTCTGAGGCCTCACGCTGTGAAGCGATTATCTTTCCTATTTTAAGAGAGACATACAAAGCGTATGCCGATACTTACGCGCTCTGGATAAGGGAACCCATCATCTACGATGAAACGCTGAACGGCACACCGGATTACCTCGTCGCTACAAAGTCCGAATTAGGCATGACTGTTATCGGAGTGCCTCTCGTAATTCTGGTTGAGGCGAAGAAGAATGATTTTGAACAAGGTTGGGGACAATGTCTGGCAGAATTAGTAGCGGCACAAAAAATAAACGATGATCCGGATGCTCCCGTGTACGGCATTGTCAGCGATGGAGAACGGTGGCAATTTGGAAAACTTGTCGGCGATACCTTCACCCAAAACAGAACGAGCTTTAGCATCGATAATTTGCCAACACTCTTTGGGGCAATTAATACCGTTTTTAAAGCAGCAAGTGAGGCATCTGTTGGACAAAGTTAAGGCACCAACTGCACCTTAATGGAGTCCGACCCCTCCTGAACCATCTCAAACCCTGTGAGATAGTCCTCCAACGGCAGCTGATGCGTTACCATAAGACTCACATCAATCAGACCACGGTGGATATAATCAATCGCCAACGGATACGCATACGGACCCAGATGCGAACCGTGGATATTCAGCTCTTTTGTATCCCCAATGATAGTCCAGTCCACCGTCACCGGTTCCCGCATAACGCTGAATTCCACAAACGTGCCTGCCTTTCGGATCATGTGCAATCCCTGTTCAACCGCTTTCGGATGTCCCGTCGCTTCAATATAGACATCACACCCATAGCCTTCCGTTAAATCTAACACCGTTTGCACGGCATCCGTTTCCGATGGGTTAATCCCGATATCCGCGCCCAATTTTTTGGCAACCGCTAACCGATTTGGCATCAGGTCAACAGCAATAAGTACCCCTGGATTTTTCAACTTCGCCGCGCCAATCATACCCAGTCCGAGTGTGCCTGCACCCGCAACCACAACAACATCCCCGAACTCGATGTTCCCACGTTGCACGGCGTGAATAGAGCAGGCGAGCGGTTCAATCACCGCTGCATTCGCCGTCGGAATGTCAGAAGGCACCTTGTAAACAAGCGAACGCGCAGGGAACTTCATATAGTCCGCCATACCGCCGTTGACAACGGGTTGAAATCCGTAGATGTTATGGACTTGGCAGAGCCAATACTTCCCCGTTCGGCAGTAACGGCACTCCCAACACGGCACAATCTGCTCAGCGATAGCAGTATCGCCTATCTGAAGACCATACTTCTCACCCGCGCCTTCACCGAGTTCCACAACCTCACCGATGAATTCGTGTCCAGCGATAACAGGTGCTTCCACATAAGGTTTGCGGTGTTCGTCGCCCCAGAAAAGCGGCGCGCCTGTCCAGCACTTGATGTCGCTTGCGCAGACACCGCAGGCACTCACCTTAATAACGACTTCACCGGGACCCGCCTCCGGCATCAGCACCTCTTCAAGACGGTAATCCCACGGTTCACGACACATAATCGCGCGCATCGTTTTCGACATTCAAACACTCCTTATCGAATTCAGTCATCAGTTGTTCGTGCGGCGGTTGTCAATGTTTATAGTGCCACAAAATCTCTTTGCTGACTGCTGAGAGTGCAGCGACCTGACCGCTGATGGCTATTAGCAATGTAAGATATGATAAGCGGCAATGCCCAACGAGACGTGAACGTTCAGTGATGCACCCGCCCCGTACATCGGTAGGAAGATGACCCTATCGCAAGCAGCAAGCGTCCGCTGCGTTACACCGTGGTCCTCGTGTCCGACGATAAGGCAGACTTTATTAGGATAGTCCATCGCATCGTAGCGGATGGATTGCGCGGTAATCTCCAAAGCGAAACTCGTGTAACCCTCGGCTTTAAGGGATACAATGGCATCCGCTGCCTGCTCCACATACCGCCATTTCACACGTCGATGTTTGCCCCGCGCGACTTTACGAACAAGTGGATGCGGCGGTCGCGCACTGATACCCGTCAGGATGAGTTCTTTCACACGGCACGCATCGGCTATCCGAAACGCAGAACCGACATTAATCGGGTCTTGTACGTCTTGGAGGATAAAAACCAGTTCTCTCTCTGGCGGTTTCACCTGCTTCAGAAAGTCTTTAAGCGGTTTGCGGCGGAGTTGTTTCATACAAACCTTAAGCCGCTCTGGTCTGTATCAACCGTCGTCTCGCGCTCGCACGTGCCAGTCCAACATCCAATGTGATATGGCGGTAATTGCTAATACCGAGATTGATGGCGTGCGCGGTTTCGAGGTTGAAGCCCCACTCAATCCATTCCGGCATATCCGCCTCTGGAATATTACCCGCAACGATAACCTTCATGATACTAATGCCTTTCCCAAGGTTGTACGCACGTTGGATATATTCCAGATGCCGATCAAAGGGACCGCCTTCTAACATCCGACCCTCTTTATTCGCTGTTGCCAGAATAACCTCAAGTTCGGGATGGTCAATTACGGCATCCATGACAGGACCTGTGTAGATGTGCGTCGAGCAGCCGATGACTCGGATTTTACCAGCAGCTTTTGCCTCTCGAAACGCATCCAGTGCCCCTTCCCGCGATATCAAGTCTTCAGGCGAGGCGATACCGTGTAAGAGTAAAACGTCCAAGTAATCCGTTTGCATTTCCTGAAGGGAACGCTCAATGCTCACGTTAGCACCTTCATAATCTTTCGCGCCGGTCTTCGTTTGAATGACGACTTCTCCCCTGTTAATTTGGCGGACCGCCTCGCCGAGGTGCGGTTGACTCCCGTAACCTTCAGCCGTATCCCAGAAGGTAATTCCTTCGTCCAGCGCCTTCAACATCAGTTTGCCACCGGCTTCATAATTTTCACACGTGTTATTAAGATGCCCTGCACCAAAGCAGAGACGTGAGATCTCCAAACCCGTTTCTCCATAAGCTAAATATTCCATTGTGTCCTCCACGTCCAAACGTAATCCAAGAAAGTCCGACTATGATTCTATGAACTGGTTGAAATCTCTTTTGATATACTTTAACCGAATTCTACTCAGAAATGCAACCTTTTTTCTTGGCAATAAATCAATTTGCAGGTATTATAACGTGAGTTTGATCAAGGCTCTGGACGTAGGTTGGGTTGAATAGGATTGAAAAAAACGCTCGTATGCGCCACGAAAATTTCTCCACCCAAGCCACCTGAACGCTATAAACCCCGAATGAAACCCAACAAAACGTACGCTCCGCTGAAAGCCGACTGCTGACAGCTGATTGCTATAAAAACATGAAATTCAAAGGACAAACCCTTTTCAATACTACCCCTGTCGAAATCATCCTTGCCGACGCACGCGTTCAGGAGATCCGTGAAATTCCCTCCACTGACAGTCCAACTTATGTCGCACCGGCATTGATAGACATTCAGGTGAACGGCTTTGCTGGTTTTGAC
This sequence comes from Candidatus Poribacteria bacterium, assembly GCA_028820845.1. Classification (NCBI taxonomy): domain Bacteria; phylum Candidatus Poribacteria; species Candidatus Poribacteria bacterium. The sequence continues at coordinate 29,762 of JAPPII010000020.1, read as the reverse complement.
CTCAATACCGCTACCGTTACATCGGGAGACGTGCGCGCGATGGTGCGCGCGCTCTGGAAAGTCGGTACCGGGTTCTTATGTCCAACGGTTGTGACCGGCTCTTTCGATCGGATCTATAATTCACTACATGCTATTATAGAAGCGTCTAAGGCAGACGCGTTGGTTGCCCACGCAATGCTCGGTATCCATCTTGAGGGACCCTATATCTCTGCAGAAGATGGACCGCGCGGGGCACACCCACTGGAACACGTCAGAGACCCGGATTGGGACGAATTTCAGCGATGGCAGGACATCGCCGAGGGGAAAATCACCATCGTGACCCTCGCTCCTGAAAAAAAGGGTGCTATTCCGTTCATCGAAAAACTGGTTGCAGACGGGATTGTGGTCGCGTTAGGGCATACAAACGCCGCCGCAAGCGACATCCACGCAGCAATCGACGCCGGTGCGAGACTCTCCACGCACCTCGGCAACGGTGCACACGCATTAATCCGACGGCACCCGAACTACATCTGGGAGCAACTCGGTGCCGATGAGCTCTGGGCAAGCCTTATCGTCGATGGACACCACCTGCCCGCTTCCGTCGCCAAGTCGATGATGCGGGCGAAGACCCTCGACCGATGCGTCCTCGTCAGCGATGCGGTGGCTCTGGCAGGCATGAAACCCGGTATCTACGAGTTCGCAGAGAAATCTGTAGAATTGACCGCCGACCGATGTGTCCGCTTGGTCGGCACAGAATATCTCGCCGGTTCTGCCATCGAATTGGCACGCGGTATTGAAAACAGCGTCCGATTCGCAGGTATCTCGCTTGAAGAAGCCGTCTCACTCGCCACGCTACAACCCATGCGTCTATTGGACGCGAAGGCACACGTAGAAGCAACCTCGAACCTAATTCTCTTTGAATGGGATGAATCGCAGTGTGAAATCAACCTGATAGCGACAATCGTCAACAACGAATTGGTTTACCACACGGAGAGGCAGTGATGTCACAGAGATCGGTTCGTTATAATAGCACTTGTATAAAAAGAGTCTGGATTGTAGGAAGCCTTTCCATCTTCTGTTTTGTAGTATCACTTGCAGCGCAGCAAACCAACGACGAACAGGCAAACCATTACACCCGTGGAATGCGCGCAATTCAGTTAGGGCTTTACGATGAAGCGATTGATGCCTTTCAACATGTCTTGAAATTAAATCCGCGAAACGCTGAAGCGTACTGTGAACTCGGTGCGGTTTACACCTTCAAAGAAAAGACCGACGATGCATTAGCAGCCTATCTCCGTGCCTTGGAGCTGCCTGCCTCCTCACAGACACACGGCGTTGCACACGTCTGTCTGGCGCGAATCTACCATTCGCAAGGCAGGTTCGCAGACGCTGAAAACCACGGGCAACACGCCACCGTCATGCTACCGAAAAACGCTGAAGCCTTTTTTCGTCTCGCTGATACATACCTACAACGCGGAAAATTGGACTTAGCGCGACAGGCGTATCAACAAGCACTGACACTTGATGCTGACCTTGCCCCCGTCTATCAAGGCTTAGGGAAAGTCGCATTCCTCCAGAATATACTGGAAGAAGCCGTGCAGCACTACCAGAAAGCCCTCACCCTCGCACCCTATCACGCCGAAACCCACTACAACCTCGCGCTCGTCCATCGACGTTTAGGACAGCGTTCCGTACGAGGGGTTTCTAACCCCGATGCCTTACAGCACATAGCAGAAGCAAAAAGCCTGATGGCCTCCTTTCAAGAGGTAAAAGCCTACAACGAACAGACGAATCGATACCGCAGACACTTATTGGAGGAACCGACTGCCTTAGAACCACGTCTCAAGTTGGCAGCGGCCCACTTTGAGATTGGAAACCATCAAGAAGCGATACGTGCTTATCAAACCGCAACGGCGTTACATCCAGATGTCCCCGCGCTCTACCACAATCTCGGTGGGATTTACATGCAGACAGGACAGTTTCCAGAAGCCGTCGAGGCGTTTCAACGACTTATTCAACTTGATGACACCGACGCTGAGGCGTACCTTAACCTCGGTTGGCTCCATGCGCGTCTCCGTCAATTCGCCGATGCGCAGACCTATCTACAAACCGCAATTCAGAAAGATAGGACGCTGACACCCGCCTATTACGGACTCGCGGAAGTCTATGTGCAACAACATCAGTTCGGCGAGGCAATCGCTGTTTATCGGCAGTTAGCAGAAGCAAACCCGAATGATGCCACACCGTGGGTGCGGTTAGGCGTGCTACACCTTAAACAACAACAGATTTCGGACGCGATCACTGCCTTTACACACGCTATTGCTGTTGATGAAAACTCGGCAGACGCACATAACAACCTCGCGTGGCTATACGCAACACAGGGGAAAGAACTCAGGCGCGCCGTTGAACTGGCAGAACGTGCTGTTGTATTAGACGCGAATGCCGCCCGTCTGGATACCCTCGCCTTCGCATACTACCGCTACGGTGCGTATCCTGAAGCAGAACAGGTTATCCTACGCGCAATTGACTTGGCACCGGACAACGCCGCCTACAAAACCCGTCTGAACGAAATTCGGCAGGCAATGAAGGATTCCAATAAACAATGATAGTCTCCCCTATAAGCCCTGATAAAATTCTATTACTTCTCTCTTCTATCGTCGTCTGTGCAATTCTCGGTACATCGACAGGGTACGCTGTTACCTTTGTTGAAGTGGCTGTGGAGTCAGGAATTGACTTCAAGCACACAGACGGTGAGAGCGGCAAACGCCTCTTTAACGAACAATACGGATCGGGTGGAGGCTTCTTTGACTACGACAATGATGGCTATCTCGACATCTACCTTATCAATGCCCGTCCGCAGGGAGAACAGGCGGACGCTTCGCTGCCCACCAACGTTCTCTACCACAACAACGGCGACGGTTCATTTACAGATGTCACCCATCTCGCAGGCGTTGGAGACACCGGCTACGGGGTCGGCGCAACAACTGGCGATTACGATAACGACGGCGACCTGGATCTCTACTTGACCAACTTCGGAGCCAACGTTCTTTATCAGAACAACGGCGACGGCACTTTCACCGCCGTTGCTGGAGCTGCAGGCGTTGCAGATACGGGGTGGGGAGCGAGTTGTGCATTCGCCGATTTTGATAACGACGGATTCCTTGAACTCTACGTGACCAATTATGCAAACTACACCCTCGACGCACACAAAACGTGTTATCGACACGATGTCCCCGTCTATTGCGGTCCCAGTTCTTATCCACCCCAGCCAGACGTATTTTATCACAATAACGGAAACGGGACTTTTACGGATTTAACCCAACAAAGCGGACTGATAAGTGCTCCCGCAGCACACGGTCTCGGCGTTGCCGTTGGAGATGCCGATAACGACGGCGACCCTGACATCTACGTCGCCAACGATCAGGATTTCAACTTCCTCTTTGAAAACCGCGGCGATGGCACTTTTGAAGAAATTGGACTCCTCTCCGGCGTGAGTTGCAGCGACATGGGGAAAGCAGAGGCAGGCATGGGGGTCGCCTTCGCAGATTACGACAACGACGGCAAATTGGATCTCACCGTCAGCAACTTTCAGAACGAGACAAACACCGTCTATCGCAATGAAGGTGGGAACTTTTTCGTTGATACCACGATTATCGCTGGCATCGCCGAACACACACACCGCTACCTCGGTTGGGGCATCGGTTTTCTCGACTACGACAACGACGGCTACAAAGACATCTTCGTCGCAAACGGACATACAATGGACAACATCGCCGAGGTCGATCGTTCCACGACGACACCACAGCAGAACCTACTTTTTCGGAATTTAGGGAACGGGCAATTTGAGGACCTCACGGCACAACTCGGAGAAGGTTTCGCACGCCGCAAAACAAGCCGCGCCGCTGCTTTTGGGGATTACGACAACGACGGTGACATCGATATCCTCATTACAAACTGGAATCAGACCGTTGACCTACTGAGAAATGAGGGTGGAAACCGAAACAACTGGATACAGGTCCAAGCGATCGGGACGAAAAGCAACCGTTCAGCGATTGGTGCGCGCCTCAAGGTTGTTGCGGGTGAACTCACGCAGTATGCGGAAGTCAAGAGCAGTGGGAGTTATCTCGCATTCAGCGACTTACGCGTCCATTTCGGACTGAAAGATGCTGAACAGGTAGACTTATTGGAGATTCGATGGCCCAGTGGCGTTATTGATACGGCGACCAATCTTCCAATAAACCAACGGTTCATCGCAATTGAAGGGGATAAAATCGTCCCTAAATAAAAATGTTATTTTTTTCTTGACAAAAAAAATAAATTAGCGTATTAATTAGCACAATAGTTAAGCCTATGGGAACTCCTTTATAGCACACCACACGCCAAAAGGAGTAACCCATAGGTTTAGAGCACAAAATACTCAAATGCCCATATCTGATTAACTGGCAATTGAGTTATTGGGATTGTAACTGTGTAAATCCCCAACAAGGAGATATTGTTATTTTGCGTCTATTTATTTAGACAAATCTGTTGGGAAAAAGTTTATTAATTTTTTTTATTTTTTACCAGAATTCACTAAGGGAGGCTAATTTAAGTGAAACTGTTTATTTCTACATTCACTATCGCTGTATTGGCGATTTGTATAACAACGTCTGCGCCCGCAGATATAAATGATGGCGTTGTTGCTGCCTGGACTTTTGACGATGGAAAAGTAACGGATTCCATTGCTGATGCACACGGAGAACTCTTCAAGGGAGCTACAATCACCAATGATGGTAGATTTGGCAAGGCATTAGATGTTGATGGGAATCAAGATTCACGGGCGGATATTGAGTTCAACCCCAAGCTTGAGTCAATTATTGAGAGTGCACATACTGTCGGCTATTGGCTCTATGTCCGAGAGGGAAGAGATCACTCCGGCGTTTGGAAAGGCGAAAAGGTCGGTTGGGGAGCGAACTTCACCTTCCGCATGGTGACAACCAGTAGTACCAATATGACCTGGGGAACATGCAGTGGCGGTGCCGAAAACTGGTTCGCGACGGATGGTGCCATTGAACCTGATCGGTGGATTTACTGCTGTCAGACAGTGGACGGTGAGGAAGCAATTGCCTACGTAACGCCAGAGGGTGGGAAAACCGAAATACCCGCCAGTGGTCAAGGGAATCCGAAAGCTTCATCGGAACCTTACGAACTGTTCCCAGATCGTCCTTTGGAACTTGGGGCAGGTCGGGGGATCGGTGGTAATGATGGGAACGATACCTTCCTTGATGGCATCATCGACGATGTTATCATCTGGGATCGTGCCCTCTCTGAAGATGAAGTCAAGGAACTTGGAAGCGGTGCCCGTCCAGAGAAAGCACTCGCAGTCAAAGCGGAGGGTAAACTCGCCACGTCGTGGGGGAAGGTCAAATCCTACCATCACCGCAATAACCGCCGCTAAGTCTAATTGAAATCGAAAAATATAACGGTTTTGTGAACTGCTATCACAAAACCGCTAAGTTAGTAAAACAGTAAGGAGTTTTCTATTATGAAACACATTTGTCTGTTTTTCATTTTAGCACTTATGGTATTCGTTACCAACAGTCACGCCGAACTCGCAGACGGCCTCGTCTCTGTTTGGAACTTTGACGATGGCTCAGCGAACGATTCTATCGGCAGTAACGATGGCGCATTCATGAATGGTGCCAGTACTACAGACGCAGAATTCGGTATGGCACTCAACCTTGAGAACCCAGAGAATCCAGCGACGGGTGAGAACACTGGGCAGTACGTCGAAATCCCATCATCCGCAAGCCTTGAACAAGAAGACGGAGTTTTTTCTGTCTCCTTGTGGACCTACGTCAGGACTGGTGGTGGTAGAGACCACTCTGCGATGTTCTGGAAAGGTGAAAAGGTCGGTTGGGGTGCCCTTTTCATGGTTCGGATGTGTACCACCAACGCCACTAACATGACCTGGGGAAGTTGCTGGGAAGGCTCTGAAGGTTGGTTCGCCACGGATAGCGTTTACGCCGAAGAAGAATGGGTACACGTCGCTTACGTCGCTGATGGCGCGGAAGCCACGGCGTATGTGACCTCCTCTGTTACTGGCGACACTGTTGTTCCCGCAAGCGGACAGCAGAACCCAAGACCCATTGAGCCACCACTGTTGACATTCTCAGACCAGCCGGTTGAAATTGGTGTCGGACGGCAGGTCGGTGGGAACCTCGGAAATGACAATTGGCTTGATGCTATGATTGATGAGGTCTACTTCTGGGATCGTGCCCTCAGTGAAGATGAAGTCCGGGAACTTGCGGGCGGCGCGCTTGTCGGTGCTGTCAGTGTCGAAGCACAAGGCAAACTCGCTACCACATGGGCGCACATTAAGAAACCCTAAGCGTTATTAACCTGAAACAAAAAAGGCTCCGGATTTCATGAATCCAGAGCCTTTTTGCTTATCGGAGGGGATACACAATGGAAGGTTATTACGGCATTGGAGAGGTCTTCGTCAAAGTTGCTGACCTTGAACGCGCAGCGGAGTTTTATCGCGATCTGCTCGGATTTGAGGTCGTTGAACGCAACAATCGGCAACTTTATATCTACTTAGAAAATGGACACCTCGTCCTCAAAGAAGCCGGAAGTCCCGGACACGATGCAGGCGGACCGATGCATTTCGCCTTTGTGACAAGCACTGAACGAATTGAACAACTCGTTGAACAATTCGCTGCCTTGCCTGATCGGACGCGTGGACCCTTTGATTTCGACGATCCGCGCGGCAAATGCCGGGCTTTCTTCATTTTCGATCCGGACGGAAACGAAATTGAGTTTAACGACCTCTACTGTCCAGACAACCCGACTTAGTGGAGGAACCCCAAAATGCTAACCACTTCAGAGATTAACAACTTTGTTGAAAACGGCTATATCATTCGTCCGGGCGCGCTTTCCGAGACCGACATCCAGACCTACCGTAGTGCTATTGACCGGATACTCCACAAGTGCCGCGTTGAAGGTCTACACGCTGATCATCTGCGTTATATAGACGGAGAACGCGACGACACCTGGGGGGTTAATAATATCTTCCACCCAAGCATTCGCGAACAGGCACTTGTCGACTCGCTTGCACACCCAGAGATATTGGATGTTATTGAAGGACTTATCGGGGAAAGACTCAGGTATCACCTCTGCACCCTTCTCGTCAGTTCCGAGCGGAAACCGTATCACATCAACTGGCATCGGGATTCTGCACCCGATGGAGAGGTACCCCTTGAAACGCTTCTCAGTCGTCTCAGGAGTCACGTCCAACTCAACGGGGCACTCTATCAGGATGAAACACTTTACATCGTCCCGGGCAGCCACCGACGTGAACTCACAGACGCTGAACGCGCTGTTTTACAACAGACCCCTAAGGCAGCAATGCCGAATCAAATAGCAGTGAAGTTAGAACCGGGGGATATTGTCTTCTACAACTCAAGTCTGCTTCATAAAGGGTATAACCCAACTGGCACGCAACGGCAGACGCTACACTATGCGGTTGTTGTCGCCCCGCCGGAAAGCACGCCCGCCAACCCAGAGAGTCCAACGAGTCAGGAGTGGTTAAACGAACCGACGTTTTTGGACAATCTCTCACCACGGCTTAAACCGTTGTTCGATAATTGGTTGAAATATGGTTGATATCCTATAGACATGTCGCCCCGCTGGGACTTATCCTCTAATCTTTATGACAAATCATTGCTGTGATCCAACAGAACCGCTTGAGAAAAGGGAGGCATTTGAGGAGAAATGTATCCATCGCTTTGAGGATACGGAAAGTCCATCTATAAAACAGTGGAACAGAAATGCATTGCTGCCAGAACAGCGCGCTGACTGCGGAGAGATGAAATTCACGATGCTCTAACTTCTCAAACTCGGCACCGACTGCCTCAACATCGTGGAGTGAAAAGTAGTGCAACTTGCCGGAGTATTTCAAAAACGCTTTGCGATAGAGCCATACGGCTGGATGATGTCGCATATTCTCGATAAAAATCGCTTTCCCACCTGGCTTGAGCACGCGATAACACTCCTGAGCGGTTTCCGTGTGCGCCGTAAACACCAGCACGGATTTCGAGATAATAAAGTCGAAAGTATTATCTGGAAAAGCGAGGTGCATTGCATCCATGAGTGCAAACTCGACCGACTCGGCAACCCCATAATCCGCTGCCCGCGTCTTTGCTTCAGTGAGTCGAAACGGAAGCAAGTCTATGCCGACGACAGTTGCCCCGCGTTTCGCCAACAATGTCGCAGTTCCACCCGTTCCAGTGCCTAACTCCAGGACCTTCTTTCCTTCTAACTGTCCCATCTTTGGGAAAATGTACTTAAAGATGGGAAGATAAAAATCTTCCCACCAGAGTAAAAGCGTTTTATCAAGAGTGTCTCGCGAGGTCCCAGCGTCAAGCAAACTTAAATTTTCCCCATTTTCCGTAGACTGTTAATACAACGTTCGACACATTCAAGGGGCGGATAGGCGTAACGCTCCTGCTCCACAATGTACCACTCAGTCCCACCGACGGTCTCACAGGCGTGGAACACAGCCTCCCAAGGGACATCACCTTCACCGACGTTTGCCTCATCATTCGTGGCGGAATATTCCTTAAGATGCACCAACTTCGCTCTGCCCGGATAGCGTTCAATAGCCGCCACAGGGTCAGCACCGGCACGAAGTGCGTGACCGATGTCAATCTGCATCACGACATCGTCACGGGTGTTACCGCCGAATATATCCCACGGGATTTCGTCTTCCATTGGTTCAAATTCACCCGTGTGGTTGTGGTACCCCGTAGCCATCCCTTGATCCGCAATTTTTCCAGCGATGTCGTTGAAGATCTTTGCTGTATCGCGCCACGCCTGCGGAGAACCCTGATATTCTCCAGATAACCCCGGCACAATCAGATACGGGTTGCCGAGAATTTTATTGAATTCAACCGTTTTCGCAAGTTCGTCACCGAGAAGTGTGTTGATCCCGGTATGTGTCCCTGCGACCCCTAATCCGAGATCATCGCACATGTCGCGCAACTCTTCGGCAGTCCGATCATAGTAACCCGCAAACTCAACGCCTTCATAACCCATCTGTGCGACCGCTTGCAGTGTTAAAGATAGGTCGCCAGCACAATCGTCTCTAACAGAATAGAGCTGTAACGCAATCGGAATTCTATCGCTCACAACGTCCTCCTAACGTTTTTAGGCGCGGTCGGAAACCGTGCCACTAATTGCTACATCGGCAGGTTCACGACCTGCCCACTATCTGCCGAGACGAGCCCTGCTTCGAGGATTTCTTGAGCATCCCGACTCACTTTGGCGTTACAAAGACCTTCAATCGGTTCACCCGTTTCCAAGCAATGAATGAAGTATTCCGCAGCGTTGCGTCTCCCCTCTGGGAGTGCTTCAGGTGTTATCACTTCAGCATCACCGCCTGCGGGATGGAGATGGACTTCGTTTCCACTGACCATCAAAGCACCCTCCGTCCCATAAACCACAGGGTTCGGCGTAATGTAGCCGACCTTCTGGGTCCAAGACGCTTCCGTGATACCGAAGGCGTTCCCGTATTTCATGACGATAACGGCGTTATCATCGGGTACCGGATAGTCTTTGACGAAGGTGCCACGGAAGGCTGTCACCTGTTGCGGCAAACCGAGGAGATAGGCACACATATCGGCACAATAACAGCAGTAATCCATCAGCGCGCCAGCACCGTTCTTCTCTTCATCGTAGAGCCATTCGTAGAAGTAACGGGAGCAACCGATCTCCATCGGTCCGTTGTGCGCAGAACGCCACTTGAAATAGAAAATATCTCCGATGCGTCCGTCTTTGATGAGATCCATTGCGGTATTAAGTGCTGGACTCCATGCCGTGGGCCAATTCACCATGAGTCGGATACCGGCACTCTCTGCAGCAGCCAGCATCTGATCTGCCTGTGAAAGGCGTGCTGCCATCGGTTTCTCAGATACGACATGCACACCTTTCGCCGCCGCAGCCGCAACAATATCTGCACCGGCGTTGTTCGCCGCCGCTGCTTGGACGATATCTAACTCTTCTTTCTCTAACAACTCCTGCCAAGAGTCGTAGACCTTCTCAACACCCGATTCCTCACTGAATTGTGTGCGTAACTCCGCATTGACATCGCCCGCTGCAACGATTTCAACGTTTGGGTGTGCCTTCCAATGCCGGAGTTCTCCCCAAACGTGGTCATGCACCAGAGATGCGAAGCCAACGCGATACGTTTTTGACATTAATTTTGCCTCCTGAATATAGTTGTGGGTTATAAGTTAAGAGGTTCTCTGGTAATCTCACAAATCACTCCTCAGCCTTCACCGCAATTTTAATCGCCGTTTCACCTTTGATACGGTAGTCTCCATTGAGTGCGTGAAAACCGTCTCCGACCTGTGAGAGCGGCAGCTGATGGCTAATCATGTCCGCAAAAGGGAGATTGCTCTGCTCAAGGAGCGGCAAACCGCGGACGAAGTGCTCATAACTGCTGCCCCAGATCGCCTCGACCCGAAGGTTTTTGCGCATCAGTAACTGGTTAATGTTGAAGTCGATAGATCCCATATCCACGAAGTGACCGACCTCAACAAAAGTGCCGCTGCGGCGGGTATATCCCAAACCTTCTGGCGTGGCTGGAAGGAAACCGGCACATTCAAAGACAACGTCTGCCCCTTCTTTGCGCGGCGTTTCCGCTTTGACCCATTCCGTCCGTTCTTCGACAGAGGGAACTTTCTCAATATCGATTGTTACGTCAGCACCGAGGCGTTTCGCGAGTTCCAAACGTCCGGCAGGCCCCCCAACCATAATCGCTTTTGCAGCACCGCTCAATTTCGCACAAGCGAGCGTCACAAGCCCGATCGCACCCGAACCCTGCACAACAACGGTATCGCCGAGTTTTATTTGCCCGCGCATTGCTGCATGAACACCGACAGTAAACGGCTCTGTGAGGACCGCAACCTCAGGCGATGCGTCGGTTTTCATAAAGCAGGTATTCGGATGGACAAGATACATATAATCGGCGAACCCGCCGCGAAAATGCGGTGCCTCGTCCGGATTCCACTGGAACCCATAAGCACCGTAACTCGTTCCGGGTGCGAAGATAATCCTATCCCCCTCTTTAATCGGTTTTCCGACATAATCCGTCTCAACCCCTTCACCGATCGCCTCAACGATACCGACGTTTTCGTGTCCTAACAGCACTTCCTCTTGGAAACCGTTCTGCCAGTTATGCAAGTCGGTTCCGCAGATACCCGCTAACTCCTGACGGAGCAGCACCGTATTAGGTTCGGGATCGGGGACGGGATACTCCCGAATTTCAAAATCTTGACCGTGTGCAACCACGGCTCTTCCTGTCCGACTCATTATGTTTTCCCTTTCGTAAGTTTCGGACACCCGTAGCGCACCTACAGACATCCTGTATTGACTACCGCTCAGATATATTTTCGCCTATTTCGCGAGACAATGATCACGATAGCAACAATAGCAACAACAAGAATTGGTAACCAGAACGCTTCAACGATCCACCAAAAAACGGTGAACCCTATCCAGAGTAGAACTTCAATCCCAACAATGGATGCCGTCTTGCCCCATGGGAAGTCTGCGTTGTACTGTTTTTTCAACCGACTGGCGTATATCCACGAGACGACCAATGTCCCAACAATAGCCACGAAGAAGAGGAGATTTACAAGCCCTTGAATGCTGTTCAAAATGGTTAACATGAGAATTTAACTCCTTTTAAGTTTTTCTTGCTATTATAGAGACATGCCATTTGAAAAAGATAGTAAAAACCCGTCTGCCACAAACTATGGTAAAGCTTAGAATCATGTCTACATTGGCAACGTGCGATAAATCGCACTACTACGAACCAGTTTCCTGTTTGTAGTAGGGCAATTCATTGCCCGTCAATTACCTAATTTATTTTTTACACTTCATACAGTTTGTGCTACATGGAACTTATTCGCTCCGGACAACTGTAGACCGCCATACTTTTGCCTCGCATGAAACCGATTAGCGTGAGGTTTCCTTCTTGTGCAAGGTCAACTGCGAGTGTAGATGCAGCAGAAACAGCAACAACAATAGGAATACGCGCAAAAAGTGCTTTTTGGACAATTTCAAAACTCGCCCGTCCGCTCACCATCAAAATATGCCGTTCCAGTGGCAAGAGATCCGTCAGCAACGCATGCCCTATCACTTTATCAACGGCGTTGTGTCTGCCTATGTCCTCTCTGACAATCAGGAGTTCACCCGTCTCATCAAACAACCCAGCAGCGTGAAGTCCACCCGTCCTTTCAAAAACAGATTGCGCCGTTCTCAACCGGTCATTGAGCTGATAACAGACGGCTTGATTTACGCGCAGCCCTGAATTCAAGGGAGGCACTTGGTGCTTAACCGACTCAATCGTCATCTTGCCACAGAGTCCGCAGCTGGCATTCGCGTGAAAATTCCGTTGCCACCCCGATTGCGTCTCAAGGTCAAGTGCTTCCCTGAGATGGACGTTGACAATGTTCTGTAGCGACGAGAAACCCGTGGACTGTTCTTCAGAAATCTCTTCATCACAATATGCGATAATTTCGATGTCATCGCAGGAAGTTATGAGGCTCTCCGTGTAGAGAAAACCCGCCGCCAATTCAAAATCGTGTCCCGGGGTCCGCATGACAACGATTAAACTCTGTTGCCCCACCCGGATCTCAAGCGGTTCTTCGACAACCAACTCGTCTTTGACCTGAGTCGGTTCGGCATAAGTCCAGCGTGTAATAAGTTTTGTGGATGTCGGTTGCATTTTTTTAACTATTAAATCTGAGCTGCTGCGTCCGATGTCCTTGCAGTATTCTAATTGTTAAGACCCCTTTTATAACCTAAAGAAGGGCTTTTAACAATTTTAGAGACACCCAGCCAAGGAGCGATTGTTAAAAAAACAAACTCATTGGACACTCACGGTTGCCAATCCGTTGGCGGTCGCTATCCATGCTCTATTATTCGCCACAACAAGCGACTGAATTGCCAATTCACCCGATACGATTTGAGGGGTCGTCGTATCCTGCCACGCGCCAGACCGTGTGTGGTGCGTATAAAACAGGTCGTTCGTCGCTATCCACAACACCAACGGCACTTCGGGTGTAGACGGTAGCGGTCGCGCTTCTTCTTCTATCATCATTTCAGGAAAAAATTCGGGTTCCGACGGATCTTCTATTTCTACGACTTCCTCCGGCACTATCTCAGTCTCTTCTGGGGTCTCTTCCGCAAAGGATTCCTCGACCTCTTCTTCGATAATAGGCTCCTCGATAACAGGCGAAGTATCCAGAGTTCCCTGAATATAAATGTTCTTCAGTTTGTTTTCATCGTCTACGCCGGTGTGGAGCGTCGTCGATTTCCCGTTTCGACCATCCAAATCCGCCCGGAAATAACCGTTAGACTTCTCATCAGCATTGAACCATGTAAGGAGGAGCTGCTCGGCTGCGGTCTCAATCCCGACGATTGTCATACCTTCTCGAATCGCTGTTGAATGGTACGTATACCACTCTTCTATCTCTCGATCAAATGTCCCAATTATCCCATCTTCCGAGACACACCAAACCCTCTCAGGTGTCAGGACCAACGTCTCCAGATTGTCGGCTGGCAGTTGGCTGTTCGGGACATTGTAGACAAGCGGCGGATCAAGACTCCGGCGAATCCGGCGGATAGCACCCATATCGGTTGCGAACCAGATCTCTGTTTCGTCCATCTTGATGTCCCTGACCCAAGCGGGGAATCCATCAAGAGGTGAATACGCCTGAATTTCGCCCGTTAACCTGTTGTAATGGATCGCGCCTTGCGAACGCGTGCCGATCCACACCTCTTGCGCGTTGACGGCGATAGCTCTAACATCCGGAACCGTTTCGACGGCACTATTAATAAGTTGGGGGACATCTTCGATAGGTATCCATTTATCATAAGCAGTTTCAAACAGCATCAGACCTTTCGCAGTGCCGATCCACAACTTTGTTTCATCGTTGGCGATAGCCTGTATCTGGTTGTCTGGCAGCCCGTCTGCGTCTGTGTAAACCGTCCACCGCGTCCGATCAAGAATCTGTTTCGCGCGTTCCTTGACAGTCTCATCTATACTTGACTCGTAGATGAGACTCGCTTCACTCGCAGCCGCTGAGATCCGACCCAGTTTTAAATTGACCTCAGCACGGGTCAGGCGCGCCTCATAAACCCATTCGCTTATTGGGTAGCGGACAACAAATCCCTGTAAAGTGTGAAGGGCATCTTCTAAACGACCCATTTCTGCTTGGAGTTTTCCTATCAGGAAAAACGCCTTTTCGTGTTCGGGTCTGTCCGGATACTGTAAGATTGCCGATTCAAGGAGTGGCAACCCTGCAGCTGCATCCTCTAACTCTTCAACGAATAGGAATCCGGTAATATAACGCAATGCGGGAACGGATGGGTGTTCTGGGTAATGGGTTAGGATTAACTGATAGTTATCCACAGTTACAGCATACGCGCCACTGGCGAGTGCGGTATCGCCGAACGCCTGAAAGAATGGCACGAGGTCATAATTGGCGGCATCAAGGATCGCCACAGAGCGGAAGCGTTCCAGCGCGCTCGCATCGTCGCCATCTGCTTCGTGAAGTAAACCAAGTTGATAGTGCGCAGCGGGGTACTTTGGGAGTTCCTCAATAGCGGCTTCAAAACGCCCCTTCGCTTCTTCGGGGAGTCCTAACTCCAAAAGCATAAGTCCGTTACGGAAATACTTTGCAGCGGTTCGATCTGGAACGTGTGCAGTGTCTGACGTGAAATCAAGGCTATAACCTGCCACAGGAAGCCGTAACACCTGTCCATTATACTCGATTTCAAAATGGGTTTCGGTGGCACCACGCCAAGTGCCGGTTAATCTATCGCCGTTCTCCCCATCCACGACGACGTACTGCTGACTGTAAGTAGGGGACTGATAGATGCATAGAACGACTGATATGATTAGCGTAAATAGAGGGTAAGTTTTCTGTTTTCTGGGTCGTGTCTTTTTTTTCAATGTCTGCTGTAACATAATGGACCTTCAAAATATAGGTTGGTAATTATAGGTTTACGCAATAAGTAGTTTCGGGATTGAAAGTGGGCAATAATACCCACTTTTTTTAATTTTTATCTGTTGTTACCTGCATGCCTTTCTTGAGTTCGCCCCAAGTTATAGCAACTTTTGACTATACGCCTAATCTGGCGAGCTTACATGCTCAATAAATTTCCATTTTTCTCCCACCTGTCTAATCTTGATCTTATCAAAGATTTGGATCATTCCAGTAGTAGGTGGATTAGAAAATATAATATGAATTTTCTTTCCACTTTCCATTTTCACATCCGCAGAAACTATACGCAGCTTATCATCTACACGAGCTGTCTGTCTTCCTACTACTTCTACTACGTATCCTGCTACAATCCCAGGTGAAGATATATTTGGTTTGATCATTCTCTGATTTAAATGAATCTTCACTATATCAATAAGTGCAGACTCCAGGTTATCATGTATATGATCGATCTCTAATATCTGAAGTTTTACCGTTAAGTGTGTACCCTTATCAAATTTAATGGGGGAAGCGAAAAGAAATTCTCTTGAGAGTCCTTGTATTCCTAAATTTGTGTAGTAACCCTTACCAAATGTATATTCTTTAGATTCCTTACCTACATAACTCACGGTGCCTTCAACTTCAACAAACTCATTAATTAATGACAGGTCCCCAGCAGTGCCTCTAAGTAAAATCCTTCTCGTTGCAGATTCTGGAATAGCGTTGTTGAATAATTCTAAAGTTTTCTTTAATCGGGCGTTTTCCGCTTTAAGTTTGGATAGTGCTAATCTTAATTCTAAAACTTTGGAATTTTCTTTTTCCGTAGATGTAGATTCATCTCCTAAACTGAATAAGCTGAAAGATATTGCGATACAGCAAATCAAAATTACCAAAGACAAATTCCTAAACATTTTACACTCCTTTCAAGTGTGATTGGTATTATAGTAAGGTAGTCGTAGAGGGGCGACCCTCTACAACCCCTTCCGAACTATGCGTGCGACTTTCACCGCACATAGCTCTCCAGTCGAGTGTGGCGATAAACGCTTTAGGTCATAGACCACTTTTACTTTACTTCTTATCCATAAGTCTAAGACTTCTATAGACGCAGGCTTTCGCAAGATTTCATTTCTATAGATAAAATGTTTTCAGAAATGTTTCAAAGCACTCCACCTGATTATGCTTCTCTCTCATGAGAGTTCCTAATCTCCTCAACCTTGCGGACTACGGGAATCCGTTTAGGTTCTTTCCAACTCTCTTATAGCAGACTTCACAGATGGATTTAGGAGTATTCTTTACCCCGATACATTGGGCAACCCAATGCTGTATTCTCTCAACCTAATATAATCGCCAACAATGAGTAGCGATTTTTAGATACCTATTGTGAAGAGGTATCTTTAGAATACCATAGTTTTTCAAGGCGTTATCTATGTCACCAATAACGAGGTTTACGAATATTCAACTTTCGCTTCTCCGTGTCCATCCGTTATCGGACGTGTCAATTTTGGACGCTCTTATGAGTTTCGCCTATGTCCGCAGACATGCGCCATTTTCTCCTGCTTGCCACGTTGCTGTTTCCAGCAACGCAGTTAGAGTAAGATATACGGTGTTAGGTTCACCGAGTAGGAGTTAAACCTACATTCTGCTATTGTCTGTTGAAACGCACTCACAATCTTGGTTTAGACGGTGGTCCTAATTTCCGATAGCAGTACAAATTTTCAGAGGCTTTTCAAAGGATTTTCAAACCCAAAACTACTTATTGCGTAGATTTATAATACCAGAAACACGGTGAAATGTCAAGCATATCACCAAACGTCGCCAGGGCTATTTAGTTTTAAGAGTTAAGTTTACCTATGTAAAGCCTTCACGCTTCCGGAAGCCCGAATTTATTCGGGACAGCACACTTTTCCCCAACAAGTTGGGGCATCCGGATGTAAATTATTGGAAAACTGAATGGCCCTGCAAACGTCTCTTGATACCAAAACCCCTATCGGTTATAATACCCACCATGAACGAAGCTACGCTTCCAATCACAGAACTAAAGGAGACGTTTCAAGGTGCAATCATAAAAGGACCTGTCGTGATTGTCGCACCGACTGGTAGCGGCAAATCGACACAAATTCCGCCGTGGTGCGCAGCACTCTCCGATGTCCCCGTGTTAGTCGTTGAACCGAGACGCGTCGCATGTCGTTCGCTCGCACGATGGGTGGCACAACAGCACGGCGAACCATTGGGACAGTCAATCGGCTATACCGTCCGCTTTGAGGATGTCAGTTCCGATGCGCGAACCCGTATCCGTTTTGTCACACCCGGGGTCGCCTTACGATACGCCGCTGGACCGGAGTTGGATCAATACGGCACTATCATTCTGGACGAATTCCACGAGCGCGGTGTAGAGGCTGACCTGTTTCTCGCTATCTGCCGAAAAAAACGGCGCGATGCGAGGCTCGTTATTATGTCCGCCACAATAGCCGCACAACAACTCGCTCGTTCTATTGGCGGACAGGTACTACGCGCGGAGGGACGCGTCTATCCCGTTGACGTGAGGTATCTCGGCGGCACAGTCGTACCAAGTGCTGACCGCTTAGTGGAACGCGTCAAAAGAGGAATCCATCGCGCCCTCAAAGAGACCGAGGGCAATATTTTGGTTTTCTTACCCGGCAAAGGTGAAATTAGTGCCTGCCAAGACGAATTACGCAGGATGCAGCACGTTGAACTCCTCCCACTCCACGCGGATTTACCACCCGGTGCACAGGACTTGGCATTTGACGCAAAATCGCAACGTCGCCGCGTTATCCTCGCAACCAATGTAGCAGAAACGTCCGTCACACTTCCCGGTATCACTGCTGTTGTAGATGCAGGCTTAGTGCGTCAACATATCCATCAAAATCGACGTATCGTCTTGGCACTGCGTCCGATTTCTCAAGCATCCGCCGAACAACGCCGCGGACGTGCAGGTCGCCTCGGACCCGGCAGCTGCTACAGACTCTGGGAAGAACACGCACAACTTGAACAGGAGACACCCCCAGAAATTCAGCGCGAGGATTTAACGCAATTCGTGCTGACCGTCGCCGCAACAGGCTACCGTCCACAAGACCTGACGTTTCTCGATGAACCCCCTGACTTCGCCGTAGTGCGCGCACAGACTGAATTGAAAAGTTGGGGTGTGCTCTCCGACGACGGCACACTAACAACGGCGGGGGCAAAGATTTGTGCATTACCTGTCAATCCGCTTCACGCCCGTTTGCTCGTTAAAGCCCCGCCGCCGCTCCGACGCGATCTCGTGGATTTGATTGCTACACTGGAACGTCCCGCCCCGTTATGGCGGCGCATGAACGATCTATCGACGGAACAGCAGGCCACCGTTCAGAAAGCCCGACAAAAAGACCTCTACCGAGATGGCTGCGACGCAACAACAGCAATCCGAACGTTGCGCGCTGGCGATGAAAAACGCCATCATCTCCATAGAAACGCACTCGCTGAATGCCGCAGAATCGCAACGCAGCTCAGGGATTTCCTTGGATTGCCACCCGTGATGAAAGACAAGACACCCCTACAACCCGATCGCGCTGCACTGATTGCGTATCTCGGACGTGAATGGGACGCTTGTGTGTATGTTCGACGGCGGAGAGGGAAAGGTTGGGGAAACGGACAAGAGGAAGTGCTACTCGATTCTGATTCACTTTTACCCGACGAGCGGCACGCTGCCCTCATCTTGGAGACGGTTGGCATCGCGAAAGGCACGCGCGTTCAACTCATGGGACGCACGGCTATGCCCTGCGCCTTTGAGGACTTGGTGGATGCGGGTATCGGAACCTCTCAACTCGCCACCCCCAGACGCGAAGGCGAGGACATTGTTGCAGAGGTAGTGACCACATACGCGGGAAGGGAAATCGGACGTGAACGCCAATCGCTTAAGGGAGCATTGTTGAGAGAGGCGGTAGCATCCTTGATTCTCTCTGGATCGTTGTTCTCAGGTGTTGGTGAAAACCTTACACGCGCAATTGACGCGTGGCGACTCCATTGTGCCCTCAACCCCGACGTACAAACATCGGAAATAGAGGTGTTGACACCGCAGGCATGGTTAGTTTCACGACTCACCACATTAGGGGTGGAGGCTGCCGAAGAGTGGCAACTCCTCTCTGCCGAGGACCTGACCTTTACTGAAATTGACCCCGACACTATTGACAAAATTGAAGCGCAGTATCCAAAAGAATTCTCCATCAACGGTGCGAAATTCGATGTGGAATACAACCCCGCTCAAAAATTGGTTACCTTACGCTGGCAGCGCGGCATTCGCCAACCGGCGTTGACTGCAGTGTTATTGCCGCGCTGGAATAATTGGAAAGTGCAACTCGACCTCCGCGGACAGGTACGGACAGTCCGTCCTTAGTCGGCTTTGATCTCACCCCACACTGTTGTTAGCAGATGTGGTTGCGGCGCAACCGGCAATGTTACAAATGCTGGATCGAACCAAGAGGGTGTAATGTTCCAGCCACGGTGGGTTAACTCCTTTTTCCTTTTACTGTTTATATCAATTATGGCAATTTGACGATCTCCTTCTCTGGCTTCCTCCATATACACAATTTTATCTCCTGCGGGTGACCAAGCAGGACTGGAAGTACCGGGTACGGCTTTTCCAATCTGCTTCAAACGGCTTCCATCACGATTGGCGATGAAAAGCGCATCTTTGTCCCCGATACCCCACTTGTACCAAGTAAAGGCAAGTCTTTCGCCATCAGGAGACCACGCCGGCGTGTACATCCACGATGATGCTTTGGGTAGAAATGTTCGGATCTCACCCGAATTGAGGGTAACAATGCGGATACGACGACTTCCTCCCACATCGTCAACATAGGCGATCTCGGTTCCATCGGGAGACCACGACGGGTTACCACCACGCGGGTCTGCCGAAGCCACTATTCTCACATCTCTCCCGTGTATCGTCGCCGTTTGGATACTCCATTGGGGTAATTCTGCGTGGAATACGATCCTTTCGCCATCCGGTGCCCACGCCGGTTCGCTTCTACGGGCTGAATTCCTAAATACTCTTCGCAGATGTCTCCCATCCGCATCCATCACATAGAGATCCCTTATACCATCCCGATAAGAAACGAACAGAATCTGTTCACCCGTCGGCGACCAAACCGGACTGACATCGACTAAAGGGCTTTTAGTGAGTCTGACCTGATTCTTTCCATCGGGATTCATAACATAAATATCCCAATTCCCACGCCGATTTGATGAAAACACAATCTTCTCGGTCTTCGGTGCCCTTGCGTCAACTGAGTAAGCACTTGCAAACGTGAATATCAAACTGAGACTACAGAAAATAAAAAAGCGTGTAATTTTCATCTGATTCTCCTCCTATAGTAAACTATTTTATCCTTTTAAAGGTGCATCGAAGCCCCCCAGTTCGCATCCAACCTTTGGGGGTCAGCTTCATATCCCCATATAGGACCAAATAAAGCGTATCCTCCGTCACCGTAATACCCGCCAGCGAAGCGATTGCGTAAGAGGTCTTTTTTGCAGCAGCCCGCCGTGCCCCTTGGACCCCCATATTGCGATTCTGTAGCATCGCGGCTCTTTTCTGTTTCTGCTTCGCAGCTATCTGTTTTACAGGTTCGGAACCGAATAGGAATTCAAGCATATCGGGTCCCGTCTGCTGATTAAAACGAACATACGGAAACGGATCGTCACCGTACTGCTTCGTGGTGATATAACATTGTCCTGTGACACGCCTACCTTGATTGCTGCCACTGTAATGATATGAGCCGCGATCTTGAAAAAATTCAATAGTGAGGTTTTGACGTGTAGAGGCGACGAGTGCCGCTTTCGCGCCCAACATCTGTTGACTCGATTTTTCATCGGTTACTTCAATGCGCGGCAAGCGAGTTGTATTTTCCGCGGAGGCCTGTTCATCTGTTTCCGAATTTGGAGGACCCGGTGCTTCCACCTGTTCAGGTATTGTAGGAGATAGTGCCTCTTTGCCGGCTGTGCTTTTAGAAAGTTGCTGCACAAAAGAGGTTGCCGATTTCAACGCCTGCTGCGGTGTCGATTGCTGCCGTTTCGCGCTAACACTCCCCTCTTCAACTTCCAATCCGACATACTGCCACTTACCAACAAGCAGATCCTTTACTGCCTGCTTGATTTTTTCGGGATTGTGCCTCTGGCGTGCCTCGTTATAAGCTTCAATCAACCGAAGGCGTTCTTGCTGCATCTCTTGAGGTGTTAGCGTCCCACAGCTTGTGAACACTATCATTAGGATACCGAGTACCATTCGTATTTTCACCACTCATTCTCCTTTACCTAACTCGCTTGAAAGTACAGCGGACGCCTCTGCTCTGCGCCCACCCGTTCGGTGTTAATTCCATCACACCAAACAGGGTTAAGGACAACCTGTCCGCTGTGACCGAAATCCCCATCCAATTCCATGGCACCAACTGTTTAGAGGAATCATCTGGTGTATCGCGCACGTTCGGTGGCACACCGGAGATGAATTCAGGAAAACGCTCACCTGTATCCCGAAAAACCCGCAGATACGGAAGCAATTCATCACCATAACGCTCTGCACTGATCTTGAAACTGCCCGTTACCTCCGTGCGTCCATTTACACCGCGATATCGGCGGTAGACGTTTTGATCCATAAAAAACGCAATCGTGAGGTTTTGGCGAGCCGTCGCGTTGAGTTCATACTTTAATGCTGCCAATTCTTCACTCAAATCGCCTTCGGCGACCGCTATGTCCACAAACTGCCACGTGCCGAGAAGTCTCTGGGTCAAATCGTCTTCCATTGGTCGCGGATCCCTTTTTCTCAGGACATCCTCATGCGCAGCGCGAAGCCTATCCCGTTCGTTTTGCATCTCCTGATATTTCGCACTCGTACAACCAGCAAAAGCCAGAAGCAGCAGACTAAAAACCGTTAATATCTTCACTCCTCGATCCTCCCAAAGTAACAGTGCATGCCGCCGCTTTGCACCCACCCAGTGGGCCCTAACTGCATCCTTCCGTGTATCGTGAGGTACAATCTGTCCTCCGTAATCGAAATGCTAATTTCTTTCGCCGTTGAAACGCCTTGCGAACTTGCGAATCCAGAGGGTCCCGCTGATTTACTACTCGGATTTACGGCGAAAAGGAGCTGCGACATTTCAGGACCAGAGCGCCTGAAAAATCGGATAAATGGGAAGGGTTCATCGCCGTAACGGATGGTGAAGACGGTAAATTGACCCAAAATTTCCGTAGCACCGTTTTTGCCTCGGTAGTGATAGATACCTTTTTCTTCAAAGAATTCAAGTGTGAGATTTTTCAGATCAAGGGAGCGCAGCGCAGCTTTGGTTTCCGCAGCCTTTTCAATAGCGGCACCCTCCTCGACTTCAAGGTTCAGGAATTTCCATCTCCCAAGGAGTGTATCGGTGATGCTGGATTTAACTTTGAGTTCGCTGTGTTCCTCACGGAGGTTTTCATAGTTCTTGAGGAGTTGATCGCGCTCTGCCTGCATTTTTTGATATTCTACACTGGTGCAGCCCGAAAGTATCAAGACCCAGATGCCAAAGACAGTTAAGATTTTCACATTCTTTCTCCTTACCACCAACTTCACCGGTATTATACCAAGCCCCTGTTTAAATAGCAACACCGAGGCGTAGAGCAGGTCATTTGATTTTCCAGTAAACCAATCTCATAATAGTTAAGACACAATTTTATGACCAAAAGGATGCATAATTTCAAAAAACTAAACAATTCTGACGCATTCGTGACTTTAGAACTCAAGCGTCAATCCAAAATAGACGATCCGTGGCAGTTGTGGCGCGTCAAAGACTTCACGTTCAATACCAATTTCCTGACCTTGTACGTCAAGCGTCGCCTCTTCAAATATGAACCGTATCTCATTTTTCCGATTGTACACATTCAGAACATCAAGGAAACCTCCTATTTGCAATCCCCAAACATTCCATTTATAACTCACTCGAAGGTCTAACTTATGATACGGTGCGAGTTCGGTGCTTAATTGTTCATCAGCACTCGCCAAAAGCGGATTCAGTCCACGCGTTACGGGGTCCTGGATGAGAACAACGGAGCTGATAGGTACTTCGGAGGTGCCGCTGAGATACTGCCACTTCGCGCCAATCTCAAAATTCGGCGTGAAGCTATAGTTACCGACGACACTCACAATATGCGTATTGTCAAACAAGTAGGGTTGATAGGTAGCATCTGGGCTCTCACGCCGTTCGGCATGCGTATAACTGTATGAGATCCAACCGAAGAATCTATCTGGAATCCGATGCCGTAGGAATACCTCCGCACCTCCGACGTACCCAGCCCCTTGATTGAGATAATTCGAGACTTCATCGGGTGTTACCAGTTTCCGCGCGTCCTTGTAATAAGTTGCAAACTTGAGTTCGGTGCGCGACGAGAGGGGATACTCTAATTCCATAATGTAGTGCCGTGTGAGACTCGACGCCAATGCCCGGTTGCCATTTTCTGCCAATAGGTGAGAGGGTTGTGGGCTCTGCTCATAATGTCCATACGCGAAACGGAGGTTAGACCCGTTTGGCAGTATGAAACTCACACTCCCTCGCGGTTGAACGGAAACCTGTTTAATCACATTCAGATAGTCGAAACGAACACCGAGTGCCACGGATAAGAACTCAAGTGGATCGTAGCGTCCTTGCACATATCCCTCAGCTCTATAAAAATCGTGTCCAAATTCGTCGTATATCTCTTCAACACTGCGCTCCCTAACCTCATAAGTCCCATCATCCAGTGCAACCACTGTGACCGTATCTTCATTTTCTTCCGCATACTCAAGGATTTCGGGAAGCTCCTCGGGGTCTTCCACTTCACTGTACAAGGACTCTGGAAACCTGCCGTCCTCGAAACTGTTGGCAGGACTAAAGGAGAGAAGGAAACCGGGTTCAAATTGAAACTTCGGTGTCAACCGATAGGATACATCCTCGCGGAATGTCCAGACGGGAACGTCAATCTTTACATCGTAGTGGGCATAGTCCACAGAATCAAGGACCCACTCGCCTTGAGGGTTCTGAGAAAATTGCTCATTAACAGGAACTTCAAACGCAATAGTAAGGAAATTGAAGGAACGGGTCAGGGATAAATGTGAGGTGAGATTTTCGGTAAAGTCCGAACGGAGATGGATCCCTTGTCCATCGAAACCGTTTTTGAAAAGAGCGGTGGCGAGAGCACCTTCAGCATCTTCAAGTACCCTTCCGCCCTCACCTTCAAACTCACTGTCCTCCTCCACAATCTTAAAATGATCCGTTGCAGCGAAAGCGTTGAGTGTAAAGTGATGTTTTTCTCCCAAAAGATAGGCGAATTTGAGTTGATAATCTGAAAAGTAAGGCAGCTGCTGTGGACGTCCTGTCTGTTCCTCAAGAATCGGGCCAGCAATGAGGTCTAAGTAACTCCGCCGCCCAGAAGCAGAGATATATCCCTTGCTACCGATGCTGGCTTCAAGGAGTCCTTCGGAATAGAGGATATTCAGGTTGAATTTCCCATTCAATCGCTCCTGAATGCTGTCACGTGCATGGATGTCAAGCACAGCTTGCGAATCCAGTCCAAACTCAGCACCGTAGCCCCCCGCATAGATGTCAATTTTCTCAAGTGTCTCCGAACTCACTGTCGAAAGCAAGCCGCCCCAGTGAAAAGGGTATCCGAGAGGTGTTCTGTCAAGATAGTAAAGATTAGACCCTGGTTCACTACCTCGGATATAGAGAACGCCGAAGTAGTCGTTTGGGATACCAATGCTCGGAAGTGTCATCAGTCCTTTGAGCGTATCGTTGAAGGTACCGGGGATACGCAGGAGTTCGCCGCCACGGACCTCCATTCGGCTGATTGTGGGTGGGAGGCGTTTTCCCTCAACAATAATGGTTTCTAACTCAACTGCCGGACCGAGGGATATTTTCACTTCAGTGGTAGCGCCGCTGCTAATTTTAACGGAAACTTCTGTGGGTATCATTTCAGTAGGATGGGTGACGATAAAAGTATAGGTGCCTTCGGAGAGTTCCGTGAATTGGAAGATGCCGTTTTCATCGGTCTTTTGATTTTGATCGGTTTCAAGAATCCGAACATCGGCACCTGCAAGCGGCCTTCCGGTGCTGCGTTGATAGACGGTTCCTTGAACGTCGCCAGTTTCCGCTAAAGCAGGTAGGGACATAATGATAAACACAAACAGAACCGTGATGAATCGCGATATCATTCAGTTGGTTTGACCTCCGTATAGTATAGACTGTTAGTCTGGGTTTCCTCTGCGTCCGCAAACTAAAAGTTTGCGCTACACGTAGAAACCTTTTATTACACTCACGTTATAAATACAATTTTACGGTAAGAAAGTTGCATAAATATGATAATTCAACGCCCAATTTGGCTTTTGAGTTGACTTAAAATCTATGTTGTCCTCTGTACGCGAAAAAGCCGAGCGTCCATCAAGCACACGCTCGGCTTTTTTGTGTTTCTACTTTTACGATGTCCCAAACGTTAAAGGTGTTGGGTTCAGTTTCATCGCGACCGCGATGCCTGAGTCAGTTGGACTTAACCAAAAACCCGGGGAATGCCATACGGCATTCATACCGTTGATTTGTGAAACGTAGTGGAACGGTGACCAGATTTAATCGTTTAAAAATTATTCTTGATGCAACGTAACCGATCGACGCGGTGGACTAAATTGCTGCGGTGTCAACGGCACTGCCATATTCCGATACACCTGAACCCGGTAGGAACCGAAATCCGGCACGAACATCAACCCATCGTCACTGACAGCAACAGATTTGGGTGAACGCAGGTATTTCTGGGGTTCCAGGTCCGCCATGTCTCGCATCCGATTTGGACTGCCGTTCGTCATCATATATGCTTGTGATACCTTTGACAGTGTGGCATCTCCGAGGAATTGCTGCACATACCGTCCCTCTTCGTTGAAGAGTTGGATGCGATTGTTCCCCCAGTCAGCAACATAGATATCGCCATTCAGGTCAACGTCAATACCGGCGGGACGATTGAGTTCGCCGTTGCCGCCGCCAGACCTGCCGAATTCAAACAGGAACTCGCCTTCGGCATTGAACTTCTGAACCCGGTCATTTCGCCAATCCGAAACGTAAACATCACCGAGTTCGTCCACAGCAACACCCCACGGCATGTTGAATTCACCCTCGCCATCACCGTAGCTGCCCCACTGCAAGAGGAACTTACCGTCTTTCGTGAACTTTTGCACGCGATGGCTTAGACTATCCGCAATGTAAAGATTCTCGTCTGGGTCGAAAGCCATACCAGAAGGTCCGTTGAGTTGCCCAGGTTCAGTCCCCTGTTCTCCCCATGTCCCGATGTGTTCACTGTCCTTGTTAAAGGCGACAATCCGATGCAAGTATTCATCGGAGACATAGATATTCTCTTCACTATCGGCAGTAATCGTCACGGGCCACGTGAACTGCCCATCACCCTGTCCATAGCCCCCCATTGTACCGAGATCTTCATCCTCAACGGTATATTTCCGAATCATCGCAGTGCCGTCGCTACGACACATGATATACAAACGTCCCTCTTGTCCGATTGCGATGTCAACCGGAAAGTTGGTTGTCCGCCGCATACTCAGGGTCTTGTGAAATGGATACCCCGCACGCAGCAAGCCATAAGGTCTACCCATGATAGCCTCCTACCGTTGTCCCTAAGAAAAGGGGTGGATCTGTTCAAAATTCCCACCGACGATGTGCGTCGGATCTACACCCATCCACTGCTCAAGAAGCGTTCCGTAGATACCCCGGAAGTCAATCGTGTGCTCAAGGTCTTCACCGTGTGCCCAACGGGACGGATCAAGGGACGGATATTCGGAATAGAGTCCGCCTTTCACCCGATCACCAATGATAAACGCACCGCCGCCGGTGCCGTGGTCGGTTCCGCTGGCGTTGTCTTGGATACGTCTGCCGAATTCCGTGAAGACGTACATGATAACCTCTTCAGAGGCATCGCGCGCCCGCAGGTCGGTGAAGAACGCTTGGATGGCTTCCGTGAGATCCTTCAAGAGACGTGGGTGGTTTGGTACCTCGTTGGCGTGGTTGTCATACCCACCGTGCTGCGTGTAAAAAACGCGTGTACCGAGGTCAGCGAAGTGGACCCGGGCAACATCCCTGAGGCTTTTCGCGATGGAGCTTTGCGGATATTCCACGTCAGACTGATACATCGCCGGTGCCTTCTTAAGTTCATCAGCACCTTTAATCACATCCAACCCCGTCTGGCTGAGGTAGTCCATCACGATACCGCTGCCGATCGTGCTGCTATACATCGCCTTGAATATCTCAAGTGCCTTCGTCCGGTGCCCTTCATCGCCAATACTGGTCATCAGGCCGTAGTTGTCCAAATCGCCGACAGAAGTAACCGGGATACCTGAAAGCGCGCAGGCGCGCGGGAGCCCCTGTCCAAAACTGACAGCAGTTAGAACGTTCTGGCTTTGCGGATCAAGTTCGCGGACGAGTCTGCCGACCCAACCTTCATCACCAATCTTCAGCGGTTCACAGGTGTGCCAGATATCCATTGCCCGGAAGTGAGAGCGGTTTGAATCTGGGTAGCCTATACCCTGCACAACAGCGACATCGCCGGCATCAAACATCTCTTTGAGAGGCGTAGCACTCGGATTCCATCCCAAGGTATCGTTATGGGGTAGTACATCTTCGGCTTTGATACCTACAACAGGTCGGGAATCGTGGTAAATCCCCGCCGTGTAGGGGATAAGCGTATTCATAAAGTCGTTGCCGCCCGATAGCTGCACAACGACAAGGACTGGGGGTTTTTTCGTAGTAGCCATGTCAATCTCTCCTAAAGGTTAGCCAAGTTGATACTCTCTTGAAGCCACAATTAATTGGAGCATATTCACGACTTTGGTTTGATTCGCCGCTGCAGCGTCGTCGTCCCCGAAATTGAGTTCACCGCTCGCCTCGGCAAATTCGGTCAAGTACTGCTTCGTGGTATCGCCTACCGGCAGTGGACCCACATAATCAAGACATTGGTCGACAAACGCTTCCGCGGAGAGCGAGCTCCCATTAGACGCCTTCAGACGACCGATCAGATCCTGAATACCGGGTTTAGACGCATCACTCACCTCACGAACAGCGAAGTTCACACGAGACGTCAGCAGTCCACCATCAATCCACTCTTTACCGGTGTGCCAACCTTCGACTGTGGGTGGATCGAGAAGTTTCTGCCCCATTAACTGTGTGGCACTCGAAAACTGTCCCGCGCCGGGTTGCGGAGATTGGAAAGTTCCCACCAACTTCACGATTCCAAGGACGAGTTCTGTTGGACTCTTTACCTTCTTGAATTGCGCTTCCTTAAAGAAATCAGAATTAAAAAGGACCCCCAAGACGTGCGACAGATGTCCGTCGGACTCGATAAACGCGTTTGCGAGTGTATCAATGGCATCCGGGTCCTGCGGCGGGGTCACATTCCATGACGGTACCTGCGGCTCATCTGCGACAAAGAAGTTATAGAGATGTCGAGAGATAAACCTCGCGCAAGCGGGTTGCTCAACGATGATGTCAATGATGTCATCCCCGTTGAAGTTTCCGGTGTGTCCTAAGAAAGTTTTCTCACAGTCATCGTGTTCTTCTTCAACGAACATAAATGGCGGTGAGTAGTAACCGTGCGGATACAACGGAATCGGCTGCCCGAATGTCCAGCCTGTAAAAGCGAGGGCGCAGTTCTTGATGTCGTCCTCTGAGTAGTTACCGACCCCTAATGAGAAAAGTTCGAGAAGCTCTCTGCCGTAATTCTCGTTGGGTTCACCCTTGCGATTTTCATTGTTATCGAGCCAGAAGATCATCGCCGGATCTTTGGAGAGTTCGAGCAGAATGTCCCGCATCTTCCCCATACCGACGCGCCGCAGCATATCAATCTGGTCTGAAGATGCAAGGATATGCTGATTCTTGCCGAGTCCCGTTGCGAAGACATGGTGCCAGAAGAGTGCCATCTTCTCCTGAAGCGGGCATCTGCTGTTCAGCATCCGATAGACCCAGATACCGACATAAGCACCTTCGCCACCAAAGTAGCGTTCTAAAATATCTTCATCAATGGGAGTTCCACGTTCAGGATGGACGAGATCGTCAACAACGTTCTCGTAGCCTTTCTCGGCGTAGGCTTCCAACTCGGTGCGGGTTGCTCCAAACCCTGCGCGGCGCATGAGGTGCGCCATTAACGCAACATCGTTGTTTGACATGTTCACCTCCGATAGGTTCATAGTGAGGAGGGTCCTCACGTTAGCAACTTTCGATGGAATACCGTTTTCACGATAAGGTTCGTTCAATTATATTCGGAGAAATTACCGTAAGGTTACGCCTATCTTACAATTAAAGCCAAAAAATTGTCAAGTTTTTTGTTTTTCGTGGGTTTTCCGTAACCACAGGGATCTGTTTTTCCTGTAGGAAGGGTCTCCGAATCTCAACTTGTAACTGAGAACTGAAAACCGACAACTGATAACTGTGGTAAACCAGAAAAATAAATGAGCATTTTACCGTCGGCCCGGTAGGTGCGGTTTATTAAAAGGTGTGCTGGAGCCGCCAACCTGATCTGCTATTTTACCGCCGGCCCGGTAGGTGCGGTTTCCCAACCGCACCGGTGCTGAGTGTCTAATTAATTCTAAGGTTTACCATAATTTTTACATTTTTTCAGATTATGCACAATTCCTCTGCAAAAATTGTGTCTTTAAATTATATAGGACTTACGCAAAATTAGAAAATGAGTTGATATATTCTCAGTCGTCGCTTA
>JAPPII010000019.1 GCA_028820845.1 Candidatus Poribacteria bacterium | reverse complement strand
TACTTTCAACACATATATCACTCAATACCTGATGACAAAATATTTACACACCCTTTTCCAACGTAAAGGGTTGCTGATAGAATTGGATGTGCCATAACTCGCCCGCCTTACTAATCTTGATATAAACGGCTTTTTTCCCGACGATGGGTTCCGCTTTTTTGCCTTCAGTTTGGAAGAGTGCGGTGGCCTCGGCATGTGTCCAATGGTGCCATCCCTCAAGGTTGAGGTCGAAATCTCCGTTTTTGAGGATATTTTCTGGGGGTTTGGCGGCGTAGGCAAGCGTCGCGAGACCCAATAGCAAAGTAAATGTGAATAGGAATTTCATAGGACCTTATAAACTTCTTATTTTCGAGTTAAGGAATTGTAGCACAAAGTGCGGTGCCGAGTCAAGGAGAAGCGGATCACAAAAAAGGCAGGTGATGAACCTGCCTTTTGATAGGATTCCCGGCGACGACCTACTTTCCCACGGGGTCGCCCCCGAAGTATCATCAGCGCTGAAGGGCTTAACTACCGTGTTCGGGATGGGTACGGGTGGAACCCCTTCGCTATAGCCACCGGAAATACCAACGACATCTCTATTCTTCTATGGATATGTCTTCTGCATCTCTAAAAATCACATCCCCTCCGACTTGATCACGTAGGGCCTTAAGTTCCTGTACTCCCAATTCATTCTCAACACTTGGATAGAAAAAGGCTGATAATTCATCAAACCGTATTTGCTCATCCAAGGTGCGAGGTTTCCTCTCGGCGACGATGTGTCGATGAAGTTTCACATAAACATCTATCTCTGGAAGGTCTCCATATTCCTTGCGAAGTTGGTCTCGGTAGTAGACTTCGTACTCTGCTGGCGAGAGTTCATTAGCGTTGATAGGACTCGTGTTTGGATCCTGCCATAGGTGTTGTTCTGAAACTTCTGAGGCTGATGTCTCTAGAGCCCAGTCGGGCACTTGTGCATCTTCCATAAGTAGACTCTCACTCGCCTCGTCCTGTTTTTCCATCTCTGGCGGACTTGCCTCGTTCAAAGCAGTATCATCCTGCTCAGTAAAACGGTCAGGTTCTTTCTCAAGGTCGGGCATTTCGGCTGCTTCCGGCACTGCTGTTGCTTGCCTTTTTTCATTTTTCGATGTTTGGGATTCGGACTGAAAAATAGGAAGGCTCTTCTGGAATTGATGTCGATCATATTCCAAGTAGCCCCAAAACGCTGTGCTGATACAAACCAAAATAATCGCTGTGATAAACAAGACCCTATAAGTTAGCATAACCAAACCCTCATGATTTATGGTGAATTACGAAACCACATTTACACTTTGAAAGTTACGGACAACTACGATAAGTAATAGTGTTCGTAGAAGTGCCATAATGATGTGTTGTACCACCGGAATGCTCATGGTTGTAACTTGAGGTTAGCGATAATCGAGTTTTGTATTTTCGTAAATTCTCCTCTCTTATTCTCTGATTTAATTTTTGGAAATAAAATCTAAATTTGCCCTTTAATAAAAAAATCCCGGCGACGACCTACTTTCCCACGGGGTTGCCCCCGAAGTATCATCAGCGCTGAAGGGCTTAACTACCGTGTTCGGGATGGGTACGGGTGGAACCCCTTCGCTATAGCCACCGGAAAATTTTTCGTCCAGCCCAGCGTTTTGGTATTGCTGAGCGGGTACAAGAATATTTGACAATTGCAGGAAGAATATCGGTAGAAGAATAAGGAGTTATCAAGCCCTCGGCTTATTAGTACCAGTTAGCTGAGCCGCTCACACGGCGTACACACCTGGCCTATCAACCTTCTTATCTCGAAGGAGCCTTACCAACTTAACGTTGTGGGATATCTTATCTTGAGGATGGTTTCACGCTTAGATGCTTTCAGCGTTTCTCCGTTCTGCACATAGCTACCCAGCGGTGCCACTGGCGTGACAACTGGTTCACTAGAGGTACATCCACCCCGGTCTTCTCATACTAGGGGCAGCGTCTCTCAAATATCCTACGCCCATACCAGATAGGGACCGAACTGTCTTACGACGTTCTAAACCCAGCTCGCGTGCCACTTTAATCGGCGGACAGCCGAACCCTTGGGACCTGCTGCAGCCCCAGGATGTGACGAGCCGACATCGAGGTGCCGAACCGCCCCGTATATGTGAGCTATCGGGGGCGACTAGCCTGTTATCCCCGGAGTACCTTTTATCCATTGAGTTACGGCCTTTCCACACAGCACCGTAAGATCACTAAGCCCTGCTTTCGCATCTGCTCGACGTGTCCGTCTCGCAGTTAAGCTCCCTTGTGCCTTTACACTCTACGCGCGGTTTCCAATCGCGCTGAGGGAACCTTAGGGTGCCTCCGTTACATTTTAGGAGGCGACCGTCCCAGTCAAACTACCCACCTGACACTGTCCTCGACGCGGATTCACGTGTCGGAGTTAGAATTCCAATGCAACAAGAGTGGTATTTCAAGGGCGACTCCACTGAAGCTGGCGCCCCAGTTTCACAGTCTCCCACCTATCCTACACATGCAGCATTAAAACCCAATATCAAGCTATAGTGAAGGTTCACGGGGTCTTTCCGTCTTGGTATGGGTAACCGGCATCTTCACCGGTATTACAATTTCGCCGAGTCTCTCGCCGAGACAGTGCCCATGTCGTTACGCCATTCGTGCAGGTCGGAACTTACCCGACAAGGAATTTCGCTACCTTAGGACCGTTATAGTTACGGCCGCCGTTTACCAGAGCTTCAGTTCGGAGCGTCCGGTTACCCTTAACTCCTCACCTTAACTTTTTGGCACCGGGCAGGCGTCAGTCCCTATACATCATCTTACGATTTAGCAGAGACCTGTGTTTTTAGTAAACAGTCGCATGGGCCATTTCACTGCGGCTTCTTTCAATATCACTATGTACTCGAAGCACCCCTTCTCCCGAAGTTACGGGGTAATTTTGCCGAGTTCCTTAGCGAGAGTTCTCTCGAGCGCCTTAGGATTCTCTCCTCGCCTACCTGTGTCGGTTTGCGGTACGGTCACCACGAGTTGTCCACTCGAGGTTCTTTTCTTGGCAGACAGCGGGGACAGTTTGCATCCTTACGGAATCCTGTTCACCCTGGGGAGTGTGTTGCACCGGATTTGCCTGGTGCACTCCGACGGGCTTAACCCAGCATCCATCGGCTGGTAGTCCTTAATGTCTGCGTCGCCCCTAGTTTCATCCGTGTCATGGTGGTGCAGGAATATTAGGCCTGCTTCCCATCGCCTACGCCTTTCGGCCTCGGCTTAGGATCCGACTAACCCTGAGAGGATTTGCCTTGCTCAGGAATCCTTAGGCTTTCGGCGAACAAGCTTCTAACTTGTTTTATCGCTACTCATGCCGGCATAATCACTTCTAATTCGTCCAGAGCGTCTCACGATTCTCCTTCAGTCCTACTATAGAACGCTCCCCTACCACATCCCTTACGGGACATCCATAGCTTCGGTAGCGCGCTTAGCCCCGGAAATCTTCGGTGCAAAGTCGCTCAACCAGTGAGTTATTACACACTCTTTAAATGATTGCCACTTCTACGCCAACATCCTGGCTGTCTCAGCAACAAAACATCCTTTACCACTTAGCGCGCATTTAGGGACCTTAGCTGATGGTCTGGGCTGTTTCCCTTTCGTCAATAGAGCTTATCCCCTACTGACTGACTCCCATGCTTAGGACAATGGCATTTGCAGTTTAACTGGAGTTGCTAACCTGGTGGGGCCGCGAGTCCAATTAGAGCTCTACCGCCACAGTCGAACACATAAGGCTAGCCCTAAAGCTATTTCGGGGAGAACCAGCTATCACCAGGTTTGATTAGCCTTTCACTCCGATCCACGGGTCATCCCCCAATTTTTCAGCATTGGTGGGTTCAGGCCTCCACACACTTTTACGTGTGCTTCACCTTGCCTATGGATAGATCACCTGGTTTCGGGTCTACTCCATGCAACTGTTCGCCCTATTCAGACTCGCTTTCGCTGCGACTCCACATCAAAGATGTTTAATCTTGCTACACAGAGTAAGTCACCGGCTCATTATGCAAAAGGCACGCGGTCATGCGTGTCACTTTCGTGACTTAGCACTACCACAGATTGTAGGCTATACGGTTTCAAGGACTTTTCACTTCCCTAATGGGGGAACTTTTCACCACTTCCTTCACAGTACTTCGTTCACTATCGGTCGCCAGGGAGTATTTAGCCTTAGGAGGTGGTCCTCCTGGATTCCTACAGGTTTGCCTATCCCGTAGTACTTGGGGTACCCGTTAAGAAGTGCGCCACCGCTTTCGCTCACGGGACTTTTACCCGCTCCGGTTGCTCTTTCCAGAGGCATTAAGCTAGCGGCACGGTCACTTCCGGTGTGTCTGAACCCACACCCAACGAACCCCGCAACACCCGGCATACAACGCGTTCAGGCTTGAACATATACCGGGTTTGGGCTGTTCCCTTTTCGCTCGCCGCTACTGGGGGAATCGAGGTTTTCTTTCTTTTCCTCAGGGTACTGAGATGTTTCACTTCTCCTGGTTTTCCCTCGTGTAAACACGAGTAGCAGGGATTAACCTGCTCGGTTGCCCGATTCGGGAATCTCCGGATCATAGCCTATTAAGCGGCTCCCCGAAGCTTATCGCAGCCTGTCACGCCCTTCGTCGTCTCCTGGCACCAAGGTATCCACCGTAAGCCCTTAGTAGCTTGATAAGGTGATATTATTCTACCGATTTACCCTTCATTATTACTATGCAATTGTCAAAGAACAACGCCTATTTTATTAGGCGATGGAGATGAGCGGAGTTGAACCGCTGACCTACTGCGTGCAAAGCAGTTGCTCTCCCAGCTGAGCTACACCCCCACGTGGCATGTTTTTAAGTATACCACAATCACGATACAAATGTCAAATTTATTTTCCGAAAATCGACCAAGGGAGGATTTGCACCTCGCCTTCGGTTTTTAGAACCGACGCTCCTATTTTGAGCAGTTGGTCCACAAGAGCATATTAAGTATACTACAAAAATCTGTGAATGTCAAATTTATTTTTCAGAAATTTTCCAAAAAGGTAGATTTTGCTGAATTGCCACTCACACGATAGAGATTAAGTATACCACAAAGTTGCCAACAATGTCAAATTTATTTTACCGAATGTGAAGTATACTATTAAAAACAATTTTTGCCAAATTAAATCTGATTTTACGACACAGATTTTAATGATAACACACTATCGAGAGAATGTCAAATTTATTTTTATTCTCAGAATCGGGATTCGGAGATCTCTCTTACAAGTCAACTGAATGACTTCAAATGTCGCCACGAGGGCTATTTGATTTTCATTTCGTTTACAGATGCTAACGTTTTTGCCGCAATGTCGCGAGCACAGCTCGCTCCTACAGAAGAAAATGGACACATATATAAAGTAGATGTATAAAACTAAACGACCCTATGTCGCTACCGAATAGATTGATTTTTCAATGCTAAATAGGGTACTATAAAAAATAAGGGGTACAAAATTTATTGCAGTAGGAGAAATTTTAGTAATGAAACAAAAACTTTTTTATTTACCACTGATACTTTTCAGTCTATTCGCTATAAACATATCGAGTGCTGGAGATATCGCCTTTACCTCTGATCGGGCGGGAAATCTTGACATCTATATCATAGATACGAACGGTGAACATCTCATCAACCTAACGGAACACGGCGCTGACGACTATTCGCCAACATGGTCGCCGGATGGACGTTTTATTGCTTATGTCTCAGAACGGGACGGGAATCCAGAAATTTATGTGATAGAACTGAACACAAAAGAACAACGACGGCTGACAGACGATAAAGCAACCGATCTGGATCCAGCCTGGTCCCCGGATGGCAGCACAATTGCTTTCGCCTCTAACTTAGGGCGCGATCACGCGGCGGATACAGACATCTACACGATGGATACAAATGGGAAGAAGGTCCAGAAACTCACAAGCAAAGGTGGTCACAACTCAAACCCAACATGGTCGCCAGATGGAGAATGGATCGCGTTTCGCTCAACCCAGGACGGTATCGGTGGCATACACGTGATGACCGCTGAGGGTGAAAAACAGGAGGCACTGACGCAAGTATCGGCGACACACCCGGCATGGGGACCTAACGGGAAAGAGATTTGCTTTTCCAGTGAGGCACTTGGCGGTGTGGCAACGCCAACGTTGTTCACAGTCGATACAGATGGGAAAAAGGTTCAAAAATTGACGGATGGGACGCTGGCGAGTGAAGATCCGTCATGGGCACCTGATGGACAGTCAATTGTCTTCGTATCTATTGCGGATGGAAGTCTTTACGTTATCAAAGCAGCCGGTGGCGACCCGCGTCAGTTGACGGATGATTTAGGTTTGGACTTTTCGCCTGAATGGGCACCGACGGCGTTTTCTGTTTCGCCGAGATCAAACATGCAATTGATGCAATGGGGTGTCCTGAAGCGATCAACACGCGTGAAAAATTATAGTCAACAGTTTGTGGTACAATAGAAGTGTCCAATCAATTATGGAATTCACTATAAAGAGATTTGTTTAATTCCCTCCGAGTGGTGCCTCTTGAGACGTGTTGCTGGGGTTTCCGAGCCAGAGTTTAATGCCGGGGCTACTGGCGACGCGCCGCTGACCAACTGCTGCGTTGATGACGATGGTATAGGGAAGTGATTGCTGCGTACCGGCGAAAGGATTGCGCCGCAACTGATTGCCCCCGGTGCCAGTGGTAATAATATTCGGCACAAGCGTCAAGGTCGCCTCGGTCTGATTCCTTCGGAGAACGGTTGTTCGTCGCTGGAGTCGCACACCTAAGGGTAGACCGACAGCAGTGAGGTTCAGGTTCTGCCGATTCCCGCGCTGTCGGGTAACTTTGACGGTGATGTCAATCGTTCCATCGGGTGTAACGACGACTTCTAAGGGTTCTGTGGAGACCTCGGAATTTCCATCTTTACCTAACATCGTAGAGAGAATAATCGGTGCCGTTTCCGTAATACTGACGACGACGTTCTTCCGCTGAACGGTCTGATCGTTGTTCTGAATGCGATAGATTTCAACCGGCATTGCGGCACGTTGGTATTCGTTACCGGCAGTCGTTGTAACGGAACCGACGACTTGAACGACGCGGTGCGTCAACTCGGCATCGGGTGCGGCAGTCAGCGTTATGTATCCTTGCGTGACTCCTGTGCTGGAGAGAATCGCGCCCTCACTTGCGGTGATACCCGGTGGCAAGTTTTCAACAGAGAGTCGTATTGGCTCTGTGAATCCGACGCGCCGCTGGAGTGTAACTTCCAAGAGGACGGTTCCGCCGCGCCCGACATTCGGGTTATCGGGTGTCACAGAGATAGCAAAATCGGGCGTTGTTGGACGGACATCTAAATGATAGACGTATCCGGCACCCCCGTTGCCAGCGATGTCCTCAATGCGAACAGCATATACACCGGGTTGGTTGAAACTGTAGTCAATGATGGCGTTGCGTCTACCGCCGATGCCTGCGTTATTTGCTAAGACCTGCCCCTCTGAATCAAGGAGTGTAAGGGATGGGCTGAGCGGTGAGTTCAGGAGTTCAGCGGATGCGGTCAGCGAATACCCGCCTATATCTGCAAAGAACCCCCACGGTCCGTATCCGTTGGTAACTTTTACGAGAATCTTATTCCTGCCCTTGGAGACCGGCAGTTGGATAACATCATCGGCACGACGGAGCGGACGGTGGACGTATTTGCTAAAAACAAGTTCGTCGTTCACCCATATCTTGATTGTATCGTCAGAACCGAGGGATAAAAGATAGTTCTGATCTCGGTCAGATTCAAGGTAGGTTAAGGCATAGCCTGTGACATCGTCTTCAGGGACGTTTGAGAAGACGTTCTCGCCTCTTCTATCGGTTTTATACCACCCGATTTTCCGTCCGTCTTTGCCGATGTATTCTTTATCAAGGTCAATCTCGGTTTCAGGTGGATAAACGGTATCAAATCCGGTTTCGTTGATGTTATCAAACGGAAAAATTACCCACCATGGACCGAGGCTTGTGCCTTCCGAAATGGTGAAGCGATAGTAATCTATCTCACCGGGTTCTGAGATGCGTCCACTGACCGCCCCTGGCGTTGTGATTTGCTGTGCGTGCTCAAGTTGACGGGCAATGAGTTCCCCTAACCGTTGCGCTTCCTGGGCAACGAAAGCGATGATTCGGTCGCGTTCTGTGGGTGTAATATCGGCGTTTTCTTTATTCGCCATGCGTGTAATTGTGCGTTCCCATTCCTCGGTAGAGAGCGCGCGATTGCTCGGAGAACGGAGCTCATGGCAGGCACTACATTTGGTTTCAAAGAGGATTTGGGATTCATTGGATTGTGTCGTGCCTGCTTGGACAGCAAACTCATCAACCGTGAACTCGGACTCAATCTGTTCTTCAACAACCTCGGAGTGCGTGTTGACGATGAACGGGAAAATGCCGTAGGGGGTGCGGACTTGTTTGAGTCCGGGTTGCTCGTCCGCGGTTACTTCGATTTGCCAGTCGGTTTCTGAGAGATTTTCACCACCAACAACACACTGAATAATGTTAGGTTCGGGAGGCGTAGGCGGTCCATAAAACATTTCAGCATTTTCTTCGAGTCGCCGCTCGGCACCAGGGACCGTGCCGCCCGCTGGGAAAAGATAAGTATTGTAAGGCAGAACGCCACCTGTTAGACGATAAACGGAATCTGGATTGCCGCGATATAATAGGTCTCGGATGCGGAGGAGATATGGACCGTTGGCAGGGAGCGTCACGTCAAGCAGCGGATCAAGACTGTAGAACCCGTTGCTGCGCGCTATTTCGACACCTTTCGCATCGAAAATAGCGATTGTCGGATTGAAGAATTGTTGACTGATATTGTTGAGGCGATACGCCTTAACGCTAAATATGCACCGTTGTCCTTGCGTTCCCTCAAAGACGTAATAATCTGCGTCGCCACCCGGATTAATGACCCCGTTAATGAGGCTCGGTAGTTCTATAGTAGTAGCGGCTTCAGGGGTGTTATTCGATTCAGTCTCAACGACATCTGGGATCTGGGTCACTTCAAAGGGCCAGGCGGTGGAGGTGCCGTGCTTACCGACGATTCGGACCTCGCGAAGCCCAACAGGTGCGTCGGGTGCAATAGTCAACTCAGCGGTTAACCCGGCATTGGCTCTCGCTGCGGATGTGAGGTAGGCGACAATTTGGGTCTGTGCCTCAGTGCCGATTTCCGCGCCCTTTTCCGTAACCATCCGCTGAACAGTCGCCTGCCACTGCGCCGGTGTCATTGATCGGTTGTTCGGGGATCGGAGTTCGTGGCACTGCCCACAATTCGCCTCAAAGACGGGTTTATGGGTATCATCGACTTCGCCGCCGCCTGCGTGAAGTTGGGCGGTAATTCCGGGATCTCCTTCAATGATGAGGGTATGCGCGTCCTCTAAATCGGAACCTTGGATGGCGATTTCAACGGTCGTTCCGAGTTGTCCACCGGCTGGAAACAGTGAATTGAGCCGCGGGGTGCCTTGTGCGAATGCGAACACGCTGACAAAAGCAAACAACAGCGTGAAAATCGGTAAACAACAGAGATAGGACTTGTGCTTTTGTAACGCGGTTTCGGAGCAGATTGTGAGATTATATTGTTT
The DNA here is from genome assembly GCA_028820845.1 of Candidatus Poribacteria bacterium. Taxonomy (NCBI): domain Bacteria; phylum Candidatus Poribacteria; species Candidatus Poribacteria bacterium. Next base: position 28,790 of record JAPPII010000019.1, on the reverse strand, counting down.
CATGAGAACAGTCCCCAGTATTGATGTGCATTCACCCCAAATTCTGAATTCTCAAGAAGGCTTAGAGGCAGGATCAAATTGCGTTTGAATGTTAATCCACGAATCCCATTTGTAACTTTTCGCGAAATCCATTGCAAGATTTATAGCGTTATCTTCAAACGTTTTTAAGTTTTCTGGTTCTAAATTATCGTCGTGCTTGATAAGCAGTAGAATCGTCTTTCCATCGTTTTCAGGGATGTATATGTACTGAACAGATTGATTCGCGGCATTGACGTATTGAACCAGAGAATTTAGCATGACTGTTAGCCATTCTAAACGAGAAGGGATGTATTCTTCAAATCCTGGTGCTCTTTCTGACATCGTTAATCTCCTTTGCTACTTTTGAACAAGTAGGGTAACAATGATGCCTATGAGGGCAATAAGACTTGTAACGCCGAGAACCATTAAACCCATTACTTGGGTTTTTATGTCCTTGAGGTCCCCTTTAAGATCTGCCTTGGCTTCCTTAAGGTCATCTTTGAGATCCGTTTTGACTTCTCTAATGTCTTTCTCAAGGTCTGTCTTGACTTCTTTAACCCGTTCCTCTAAGTGCGATCTTACCTCAGATAACTCTCTACTATATTGTTGTTCTTTTTCAGCGAGATAGTTTTCATACCCCTTAGTTATATTCTCATCTGATCTCCTCTTTGTCATAAATTCCTCCTATAATGTGTTACTTTTGAGTCATACCAAGCTGGATAGTTACAAGTATATCACAACTGAAGGGAAACGACAAACCAACTTTAGAATTCGTGGGTTAAGGTGCGTTTTCGGAGATTCCATATTCTTAATTTACCGTCGCGTCCGCCTGCGGCAACGCGTTCACCGTCCGGGCTAAGCTGGACGGCATAAACGGCATCGGTTGATTCGTCAAAGGTCCTATAGCGGTTGCCGGAACGGAGATTCCATATAATTACAGAAGTGTCTGCGCTCCCCGATGCGATGACAGCCATCCGATTATTTGCTCGCCTGGAGACCATTCCACAATCAACACTATAGATAGCACCTTGATGTCCATTATATTCTCGCACAAGTGCTCCAGTCATTCGCAGCGCGTCTTGTTCCATCGGGACCCCTTCGCCATTTTCAGCCGACGCAACACGCCAAGTCCGGACAGTGTTATCAGCAGAGCCAGAGACTATTACACCCTCATTGGCGGAATACGCGAGGCTATAGACGGCATCATCATTCGCATCAAAGTTCACTAAGACGTTGAAGGTGTCGGGATGCCATACCTTTATGGTTTTATCCTCACTACCGGTGACGAAATAAGCGCCTTCAGGATGATACAATGTACAGAGGACCCTTCCAACGTGTTGGGTGAGCCATTTCGCGTGTTCGTCTATCGGCGTCGTAGCATCCGAGAGTAGCGTTAAATCAATGACAGCACTGAATTCATCCATACTTGCAGTGAGCAATGTTGTGCTGCTTGGATTGAGGGCAATAGATTCAATGGTATCTCCGTGAATCTCAAAGCTGTCTATCAGCTCCTCAGAATCAACATCCCACACCCGTATTTCACCGCTTTGCGCAGCGATCCCACCGCTTGCATAGAGCCTTAAAGGTGTTGCTTGCTGATTTTCGGTATTGGAAGCATTTTGCGACGAGAATTTGAGGCCTCGGACTTCGCCAGCGTGTGGTTCATACGTATGAATAAGGCGTTGCGTCTCCAAGTCCCAGAGTTCAATCCACTGATATTTCCCGACAGCGATTGTCTTGCCGTCGGGACTGAATTCAATGGACCAAATCGGGGATAGCGGCTCAGCGGAAACCGAGATGAGAGGCGTTGCGAAGGCAGTGTAGAACACCGCCAGCACCATTCCTACATAGGGAAGTCTTTTACGCATGGCGAATCCTCGTCAATGGCTGTTAGCGGTTGGCAATCAGTAGATAGTCAATAGTTAATAGTTAAGAGGTCGTTGTGGCAATTAGAGACCCTTTCCCCTGCCACACGATTTACAGCAAATCCCGAAAATCTGTAAACACTTGTCGTTGATTCCTGTTAGTTTGTGTGTCAGGTTGGAGAACCCGCAAACTAACAGTTTGCGCTCCAAAAGAAGTGTCCAATTAATTATGGAATTCACTATAACTAACAACTATAAACTGAAAACGTAGCGACCTGATGACTAATTACGCGAGGAGTCCGCGAATTGGCTTACCACCGCGTGAGAGGACAATGCGAACGCCATCGGGCGACTCGAGGTGTTCATTGTAGTCGATACCGAGTGCCTGATAGAGTGTCGCCGATAAGTCTTCCGGACGGACTGGGGTTTCAGCGGGTTCCATAGCGAGTGGATCCGAAGCACCGATGACCTGTCCACCTTGGACCCCGCCTCCGGCTAACATCATCGAAAAGACGCGGGAGTGATGATCACGCCCACCATTTCGATTGATGACAGGGGTCCTGCCAAACTCACCCATAGCAAGGACGAGTGTTGTTTCCAAAAGTCCGCGCTCACTGAGATCGGCGATTAAAGTAGCCATCGTCTGATCGAAACCGTTGAGTTTTCCCGGCAGCGATGAGAAGATGTTGTTGTGATTGTCCCACCCACCGTTACTGACGGTAACAAAGTTAACGCCGGCTTCAACGAGTCTCCTCGCGAGGAGGCAGCTCTGCCCGAAGGTGTTGCGTTGATAAGCGTCACGTGTCTTGTTGGTCTCGTTGCTGAGATCAAAAGCGGCGCGGGCATCCGTGGAACTCATGAGGTTATAAGCGGAGGTGTAGAATTCATCGACCGCTTCGGCAGTAGGGTTGCCCGTCTCATATTTTTTGAAAGCAGCATCAACGGCTTGCCTCAAAGAACGCCGTCTTTCGACACGTTCAAAAGAGACCTCTTTTGGCGGTTGTAGGTCACGGACTTTAAAGTTCTTGCTCGCTGGATTTCCGCCGGGTGAGAAAGGTGCGAGTGATGCGCCCAAGAACCCGCCGCCACCGTAAGCAACGGGTGCGGGAACAGCGATATATGGCGGCAAGGCACTGCGCTGTTCCTTGAGTTTAGAGACAACTGCCCCATATCCCGGCACAGCGAATCCGGGTAGTGGTTGATAACCCGTCATCATGTAGTGCGTGCCGCGCTCATGGGCAGCTTCTGGAGAGGTCATCGAACGGATGATACAAAGCTTATCGGTCTGTTGTGCAAGTTTCGGGAGATGTTCACTAATCTGTATGCCGTTGACATTTGTGGGTATTGGTTTGAAAAGCCCACGAATTTCTTCAGGTGCTTCGGGTTTGAGGTCCCACATATCAAGATGACTGGGACCGCCCCCTAACCACACCAGGATAACAGATGTAGCGGTTTCTTTCACTCGACGGGGTGTTGCGGCATGTGCTTTAAGGCGGAAGAGGTCTGTGAGACTTAACCCGAAAAGACCGAGTGCTCCCGCTTTCAGAAAGTCGCGCCGATAAAATCCTTCGCAATCGGTGTGTATGCATCTGTTTTCTGCCACGGTTTTTTCTCCTTTAATGGTTTTCAGTTATTAGTTGTTGGTTTTCGGTTAAAAGATGTATGTGGTAGTTGCCTGACTCAACACTACCAACGGCTTTTTAACAAACAACTGAAAGATTTGCGTAGCAAACCAGACTGAAAACTAATTATGATTTTTCTCAACTGCGTGTCGGTCGTCTTTGAACTCTTTTAATCCATCTCTGTGCTTTCGCGACGTTGGTGTCAAAAGGTTCTTTCATCTCAAAATATTCCGTATGTCCGGCGTAGATTTGATGCCAGTCAACGATACAAGGCATCCGATTTTGTGTGAGCGTGCGCATCAGGAATGCGCGGACTTTTGCGCGTGTATTTTGTGGGGCGTTGTCGATAGCGTGTTCAATGTGTTGATCAGTGATAACGCGCTCTACCTGTCCGTGTTCTTGAAGTGCGTAGTAGAGCCCGCTTTCGACATCAATGTTATGGTATTCAAGATCTTGACTTTTAATCCACGGGTCATCCCAATCAAGTTTTTCTTCCTGAATGAAGGTCTCAAGGAGCCATTTTTTAGCGGCCCAATCAACACGGGGGATGACGTTCTGCCAATCGCCGTCAAGATCGTCAAGAATAGACTCCCATGCCGAGAACACCCATTCTGTTTCCTCGTCCCGTTCGGTGACAAAGGATTGAACGAAATAGAGGTACTCCCGCTGTAAATCAACGGCGGAAATCGTTTTTCCAGATTTCAATTCGATTCGCCACGTGAAAGTATTATCGCGTGAGATATGCCGAATTGCGTAGACTGGATCGGCGAGTTCAAAGGCAGGTAGCGGTAACTTCTCGCCGTGCCTTTCATAAAACGTTTCAATTGCCGAGAGGAGGAGGGCTGTAGTGCCGACCTTGAGCGCAGTTGCGTACTCCGACATATTAGAATCACCGACGAGTAGATGAAGTCGCCGATATTTCGTGTAATCACTGAGCGGTTCGTCTCTGGTATTGATGATGGCTCGGCTGAACTGAATCCATTCATAAATTTCAGTAACGATATGGTCTGCGCGTTGTGAGATTTGATAATACTGCTGCTCGCCGAATTCGTCCTGAAAGTCAGCGAACTCAATCATCTCATCGTAAGCCCCGACTCTACCGGCACCTGCGTAAATCTGTCGGGTAACGAAAAAAGGCATCAGCGTTGGAATGACGACGCGATAAAACGGGACTTCGCGACTGACTTGGAAGTTTTCATGACACCCAAAGGTTGCGCCTGTAAAATGATCGATATTGTTTTTGAAGAAAGCAGTCGGCAACCCCGTATCGGCAAGAATGCTATTGATGACGCGCTCAATGGCTTTATCATAGGCAACGAGGTCAAATAGGCTTGCACACTCAGGCGTTGCGTATTCGAGATGCCCCATATCGATATAGAGGCGGCCGCCATTAAAGAGGAATCCACCGTTCCCGGGGGGTTCGCCCCAGTCGCGGTAGTGGATGTCTCGGAGCCCGAGTTCCAGTGCGTCAAAGACGTAGTCTCGGACTCGCGCGGCGACCCCTTCAGAGGTGCCGCGTATCTGCTCAGCACGCGTCATGCATCCAAATTCAGTTTCGATTCCAAAAATTCTTTTGTTCACAATCTTTACCTATTACAAGGAGGTTAGCATGAGGGTCAGGTGAATTACTCTACGGCTCAACAGGAATATTATCCGTCATTGTTTTCTTTTTGAAGTTGTTCAAGAAGTCCTAAAGCATCGGCAAGTTGGGTTTCAAGACTTTGGCGTGCCTGTGCTTCTTGGGTAGCACGTGCTTCGGCATTTTCCGCGCGGACTTCAGCGGCAGCAACCCGTTCCTTAGGTGGTGCAATCCATGCCGAGCGATTTTCATCGTATAGACTTAAGACCCCGTTGTGTTCGCCTAACTCCAGACCTAACACAACAGATGGTAAACGTCCGTCTATAAATTCTATCGCTTCATACGTCCCATCAACAAGTCGGTATCCTTGGAAATGTGGTTGTACCTCTGCATAAGGATCATAGATATAATACTCACGAACCCCAAGAACAGAGGCGTAGAGTTCTTTCTTGTCGGTTATGTCTTTATTATATGTACTTGGACTCGCTGCTTCTAACACGAAGTCTGGCGTGTGTCCTTCCTCCCAGGTTCGATAGGTCCGTCGGTCTTTTTTACTGACCCCAAAGACGACGAACACATCGGGTGCCACGGATTTATAGATGTTTCCTTCTTCATAATATATCAGCAAATCACCCGAAACATACACATCGTTGTTGTCCTTGAAATGGTCTTCGAGCATGAGAATAAAATCCATGATGAGTCTTCGGTGTCGGTCGGTTTCAGCCATAGGTTTACCATCGGACTCGGGATAGACGACTGTGGGAGCTGCTTTTATGTTTTTTGACATAATGGTTCCCTCTGTGTTATAAAGGTCTATCTGCTGAAGTTCAAAATTTATGGAAGGGCGGTTTCAATTTCTGGTGTATTCAGCAATCGGAATTTACTGGTCCCGGACTGCGTGGTTTCCAAAACCCCTGCCTCAATTTCACCATCTTCTCTTGCGACGCTAATGATTTCGTGCATCTGTTCGGTGTCTATCCGAGTATCTTCAGGTTCCATATTTTCGGGTTCTCTTGAACTTAACTCTTTGCCGATTGCCCACGCCTCTAAGCCCAGTCGAAGTGCATCAGCGAGATCTCTATCCGCCTCCTCAGGTGCGGCGGCAAGATAGTTTTGCATCCCGGTTTCGATTGTTTCGGTTCCGCCAATAACAGAGAAAGCTGCATCGGTTCGGACATTCCCATCGTAGTTGATACCGGTAAATCGGTTCTGTTCTGAAGTCCTACCGAGTTCAGCGAGCAACATTTTAATGATGTAGGCTTCACCAACGATGGATTCAAAAGCCTGCTTGAAGGTATGTGCTAAAACAAAGTTGGTTAGCCGGTGTAAATTGACATCTTCGGTGGCGTTTTGAAAACCTTGGACGCTGGCGGTATCGGTGACAAGCATCCGTAGCCGTTCAATATCAGCCGGATGTCCGATTGCGGAGAGCGCAATCCGGTCATGCACCTCAAAAATCTTGCGTTGTCCTCTGCCGATAGTGAGTAGTACCATTCCTTCGTTATAGGTAAGACCTACAACGGGACTACCGACTCGGAGTTGATCTTCAATGTAATCTCGCCTGTCTTGAATTGCTTCTATCCACCGATAGGGTTCATCTCGCATTTTTTGGTTATGTGCCTCGCTATAACGGGCGATGAATCGCCCTACTACGAACTTAAGTACGAATATAGGTCTCTTAGTTGTGTGTTTCAAACTGCTTCTGCAACCGGTTGCGCTTCAGCGTAAGATTCGGTTAAGTCTTCATTAGAAAGGGTTTCGACACCCGTGCGGGTTACGGTTTTGATGGTCGGAAAGATTTGTGCCCGTGCGTTGTAACCGCTGGTTGCGGCATCATACTCACTTGCGGTATCCAAGAGTCGCAAGATTGTGATGGTTGCTTGCCGTTCATCCATCTCCTGCAAGGGTGTCTCACCAAAACGAGAGAGATAACGTAGTACGCCGCGAATCCAGATGGAGCCAGAACCGGTTGTGGCGAAGTTAACGTTCTCAAAGTGCGCGCCGAGTGCATCATAGAAGAAAATCTTACCGCCGTTTTCCGCCTCAGGTGCCTCCAGATCATAGAGGGCAAAAATCGGAATAACACCGCCGATGCCTTGGAGTGCCATCGCCAAGTTATCGCGAATGAGTCGGGACAGCATCCGGAGTTTGCCTTCAAGGCTCAACTCTTGGAGTTGGCTGCGGCGAAAGTATTGAAATGAATGCTCAAGTATCCGCGCGATCTCATAAGCAATCGCGGGTGACCCCGAAATGGCAAGTACAGAATGCCTATCAATCTGTAAGACTTTCTCAGCGCGGTCATAGATGACAGCAGTGCCGGCAGTGGCCCGCCGGTCACCCGCAATCATAACCCCATCTCGATAGCGGACAGCAACAACAGTCGTGCTGTGTGCGATCTCAATATCTGCGTGCTGCTGCGTTTCAGATGGCAAACCTACCTGTAGGGGGTAGTTTGCATGTTGCAAAAGACTGAGAAAGTCTCCTTTGTGGTTTATTGTGTTTTTAATTGACATTTCTTAATGGCTTTCGGCTTTCAGCGAGACGGCTATTGGCTAATGGCTGTTGGTCTATGGAAACCATTTGCCAACTGCCAACGGCTGATTGCCAATTTCTTTATTCGCCGGTTCTCTGTCGATAGCGACGGGATTGATCTTTGTCAACCCTACGCATCCGTTTGAGAAGTTCTTGGGTATCGGGTCTGCTAACTTTCTGGCGTTTCGGTCCACTGCTATCATCATCACCATCGCCGGGACCGATTGGTTTCGTGTCTCTCTGCTTGCGTTCGAGCTGTGCAATAAGTTTGGTTGCCATTTTATCTCTCCTTTTTAGTAGTTGGCTATTCGCGATTAGGGCGTTCCGCTACGCTCCACTTTTCGCTGTTGTCTGTTTGCTAAAAGCGCAGCAACCTAACCGTTAACCGCAATTTATAAACGCAATTTCTTAATAAGTGTTCCAACGTCAGGCGATTCATCAAGTGTCTTATTATACTGATTTGCGATCTCCGCATCGGCGAGTGCGTTGAGATTGACTTCGTGCGTGCGTCCGTTGACGGTAAAGGTAATACTATCCCACTGGATGGCTTTTATAGAGGTACTGAACCGATCGACGGCACGCCCTCGGAAATAAGCCCGCGTGCCAGAAGGCGGATTATGAAGTGCCGCCTCAATCTGTTCGTCTGTGACGATGCGCCGCATCGGGAACCCGTAGTATAGTCCTTCGTCTGGATTGATATTGTGATATTCTAAATCCAGACTCTGGAGCCATGCGTCATCCCAAGCAATACCTTCTTCCTCCGCAAAGGTTTGGAGTAGCCATTTCTTCGCCACCCAATCAAGTCGGTCAACGAGTGTCATGGGATCCGTTTCAAGTGCGTTGAGAGTATCTTCCCATTCAGTGAGCACCCAGTCAATCTCAAGCCCGACACTCTCATCGAGATGCTTCTGTGCGAGGGCAAGGTACTGGCGCTGATGGTCAATAGCGGACATCGTCTTCCCGTCTGCCGTCATCACCATCCAGCGATACGTCTGATCGTGCGATACAGTTTTGATGGTATCAATCGGATTTGCGAGTATTAGACTCTCAGGAATCTTGTCTTGTTCAATCAGTGTAATGACGAGTGCGGTTGTACCGACTTTGAGTGCGGTTGCGTACTCCGACATATTTGCGTCGCCAGCAATCCCATGGAGCCTACGATATTTCGACGGATCCGCATGCGGTTCGTCCCGCGTGTTAACGATAGGACGGTTATGCATTGTATCAACGCTTGCCTCAACGTGAAAGAAATCGGCACGCTGAGAGAGTTGATAGTGTCCCGGTGTTGCGAGTCCGGCTTCCGTTTCGATGCCGAGTTTTCCTGCCCCGGCGAAGATTTGACGCGTGATAAAGAAGGGCATGATGCCCTGTTTGAGTTTCTCAAATGGGACTGCCCGCGCCATGAGATAGTTATCGTGGCACCCGTAGCTATGCCCGTGCAAATCGGTATTGTTCTTATAGAGTAGGACACGTTTTCCAAGTTTCTCACTGCGGGTTTCAGCGCATCGCTGTAGGATACGTTCGCCGGCTTTATCGTGTGCGACGAGTTCAAACAGACGCTTGCATTCGGGCGTGGAATACTCGGGATGTGCGTGGTCGTTGTAAAGGCGTGCGCCGTTCACGAGGATGTGATCGCTCTTAATCTCCGCGAAAGAGAGTCGATTTTTCTTGTTGCGTTCGCGGTCGCGTGCCGCCTCCTCCTTTTCATCAGGATGGTTGGAGAGAGCGTCTGCGCGAAAACCGCGTTCATCTCGAAACGGGTCTTCCCCACGGTAGTCCCACACCGGTCGAAAATCTTCCTGACGATAACTTTTTATCAACTCAATTGATTGCTTAACAGCATCAATGTTTGACTCATTTTCGAGTGTTATCCCGTATTCAGTTTCAATTCCAAAAAGTCTTTCCATATTTTTATGGCTATCAGCAGTCAGCAGATCATTGTGGCAGTTAGAAACGTTCGCAATCGCCATACGCTGCTCTTGGTTTTCGACTGCCAACGACTGATGGTTATTAAATCACGCGGGATCCTGAAGTTTTGCGCCGCTCCTGTTTTTCAAGTTTGATAGGCGTAACCTTGACGACATTGGCAGGATCGTAGTCAAGGAGTTTGAGCCAATCTTCTGTCGCTTCCGTTGGTGGGAAGATTTCGCTTTCACGATACTCGGCAGCAAGTGCGTCTAAGAGGTCTGCGCGTGAGATACCACTTTCTTTTTCGGGGTTCTGAATTGCGCGTTTGAGTGCGGTTTCTTTGGCTCGCTGTACAATTGACTCAATAATTGCGCCACTACAGAGATGTCCGCGATAGAGGATATCGCGTCTACCACTTCGGAGTGCGACTTCAAGGAATCGGTTTTCCTCGCTCTCACGGAACATTTCATCAACAATCTGTGCGATTAGATCTTCGACAGCCTTCTCAGCAGGAATCAGATCTGGTACTGTATCCGCTGAACTCTCCTCGTCTGCAGCACCAAGGAGTTCCTCTGCTGCGATGGGTAGTTCCGGCGTGAGATAGATACGGAAAATGTCTTTTGCGGCATCTGCATCTGGCCGGGTTACTTTAATTTTTCTATCAATCCGTCCCGGTCTTAGAATGGCGGGATCGATTAGATCTGGACGGTTCGTTGCGAGGATAATAACAACGTCTTGTAGAGATTCAATGCCATCCATCTCTGCACAGAACATAGGTACGAGGGTATTAGAGATACTATGGGATCTCAGGGCGCGCCGCGTGCCTAAGATGGATTCTGCCTCATCTATAAAGACGAACGCCAATTTGCCCTCATCCTTTTTCTCGCGGGCGATTTGAAAAATCTCTCGCACCTTCCGTTCGGATTCACCGAGCCACATATTGAGGATCTCAGGACCCTTGATGTGAAGGAAACAGCCTTCAATATCCTCACCGCTCTCTTTTCGGAGCCGTTGCGTTAAGTTATAGGCAGTGGCTTTCCCGATGAGCGTCTTTCCGCATCCCGGAGGTCCATGGAGCAGAAAACCTTTTGGTGCGCTATATTGGAATCGTTCAAAAAGTTCAGGATGGAGGATTGGCAGTTCAATGGTATCCTTAATTCTTTGGATGGTCTCGTCAAGTCCGCCTACCTTCGACCAAGGAATATCGGGAACAGCCTCAAGTGCATAAGCATCTGTTTCTTTGGCAGCAAGGTATTCCAGAGCGACTCGGGAGTTGGAGTCAATCCGTACTTCATCGCCGGGCTTGAGTTTTGCATCAGCGAGGTCGGTGGAGCGTTCAAGGATAATCGATTGTGCGTTGGGTTCTTGACCGATACGGAGCCGTCCATCTGGCATGACATCCGCTATTTTTGCGATAGGCCCGGCATCGTTGTATCCGAGTTCCCCGACGACGACATACGCCTCGTTGAGTAGAACGCTAAACCCTTTTTTGAGGGTTTTCGGGTCTAATTGTGTATCGAGATTGGCGTAGTATTCGGAACCGCCGACGATAACACGGGCGATGTCTTCTTTGGGCAATCCAAGCAATGTACCAATACGATTTGCGGGTGAGGTAAGTTTCTCGATCTGTGCCTCCATCTCGGCGTGGATACGGAGTGCTTCCTGCTGAATGGCGTGGATTCTTTCACGAAATTCACCTTCATCACTGAGGATCGAACGCCGAAGTTCAAGGAGCCATCGACGGCGCCGGTCATCAACAGGGGTCTCGGCAATAATGTGGTGAATCAGTTGTAAGGTGTAACCGGAACTCGCCTCCTCTTCTTCAGACGCGAGTTCTTCTTCGAGTTCCTCGTCATGCTCAGCAAACATATCACGTGTGTCGGGGCTTACGTCAGCAATTTTACGGTTCTTCTTATCGTACATTTTGAACGTCTCCTCAGACAGGAACGGATGACTTTACGACAAAGTTTAACACACTTTCTACAATTTTGCGAATAATTTATTTTTTGCAGGGCAAGCCACGCCAGCAATCTGATACTTCTGTCTGCTGTAGATGCTTCCCAAACTGGGGTCTCTGTGATAATTTGCTATAGTTTAGCATAATTTGTGACACAAATGCAAGGAAAAACGCAACTTTATTAGCAGTCGGCTATCAGCGGTTGGCAGTCAGCGGTTGGAAACTAATACCAATTCTAATTGATAATTCCTCTTAAAAGGTTGACTATTTTTCAGCGATGCTCGGTGCGGTTAGAAACCGCACCTACCGGGTGTGGTGTGAGTGGGTTCGGTTAATGCGAGATAAACTTTTAGAAATGGTATAAGAAGCGCGGTCTTTTGGGACCATGCTTTTATTGTCAGAAGCGGGATTTGCAGGATTAGAGGATTTGCAGGATGTTAGACGACAGATAACGGTCGTAATTCGGAGGTCGGCTCTACAATGAAGTGGTTCCGGCTAAAAAGATTTCAAACGGTTCTGCCTCTCTTCCCAATCGGGGAGATATGCGGACATGAAACTCTTGAACAGTTTGCCGTGATTTGGGACAAGGAGATGGATCAATTCGTGGACGATGACGAATTCTGTCAACGTTTTCGGTAAAGAGTAGATATGCTGCTGCGTCCTCACGGATTCGCTTGGCGAAATCGTTTTTAAGTACGTCAAGATTGCGAATGACGCTTGTCACATCGTCGGCATCGAATGCGAGTGCCTTTTCGAGGTTCTCGAAGATACCGACGAAATCTAAGACGAACCCGGCGGACTTTACCAAGCCATCGGCATCTTCGTAAGGTCGGTTGACGCGTGCGATTGCCTGTAACAAAACGTGGTCGCGCATGGGTTTATCGAGATACATACAGTAGAGGATAGGTGCATCAAAGCCGGTTAGCAACTTTTGCGTTACAATCAGAATTTTCGGATGTTCGTTTTTGTTGATGAATTTTTTGCGAATTTCTTTTTCTTCGTCTGAAGTACGATAGTGTGCCTTCAGAGCCTCAGCATCTTGATGGTAAGGGGAATACACGACTTCCGAATACTCCGGGGGTAGATAGTTATCCAGTACCTGCTTGTACAATGCACACGCTTCTCGGTCTACAGCGACGAGAAACGCCTTGAAGCCCATCGGCTCTATGTTCTCGCGGAAATGCTCAGCGACAGCGGCAGCGATGCCGTCTATCCTGTCAGGTGCTTTCATTATCTCTTTCAGTTGAACGGCGCGGTCAAGAATTGCATTGAGTTCTTCAAGATCGCTCATCCCTTCGGTGACTGCAAGGCTTAGAAATTCGCGTTCCAATGTCTCGCGCGCAACGCGTAGGTCAGACGGGGCAAGGGCATAATTCAGCGGTACCGTCGTGCTGTCTTCAATGGATTCCGTGATGGCGTATTTGTCGAGATAGCCTTGTTCGTCGTCTACACCGAAAACCTTAAAAGTTCCTTCGCCTTTGGAGAGTTTGTCAATCGGGGTGCCGGTGAAACCGATGTAGGTTGCATTCGGTAGGGCTGCCATGAGATAGTTCCCGAAATCGCCGCCGGTGGTGCGGTGTGCTTCGTCAATGAGAACAATCACGCTTTCACGGGTGTTAAGGTTCTCGGGTCTCTTGTCGAACTTATGAATCATCGATACGATTAAGCCTCGGTGGTCGGCGGCTAAAATTCGCTCAAGGTCGTCTTTGCTCTGGGCGACCTTAACTGTTGTGATACCGTAGCCGGTGATGTTTCTAAAGAGTTGGCTCTCCAGTTCATTGCGATCGACGACCATCAGCCCGGTGGGTTTTTCTGTCTGCTGTCCACCGCGTAGGAGACGGGCTGCGATGGTTATCATGGTGAGGGTTTTACCGCTGCCCTGTGTATGCCAAACGAGTCCGCGCCGTTTATTTCGGTCATGGACGCGTTCAATGACTTTTTCGACTGCGCGGGTCTGGTGTTGACGCAACACGACTTTGGTGAGCTGATCGTCTCTGCTCTGGAAGATGATTAACTGCTGTAGGATTGTTAGAAGGCGGTCGCGGTCGAAGAAGGTTTTGACTTTCTGCTCGTAATTGGTAACTTCGTCGGTTTTCCAGTTAAACAGGCTTTTGCGGCTGGTGTTCCACGTCACGCTATAGAAAAAGTCGAGCAGTTGTGTGACGCCGAAGATTTGCGCGGTGGTGAACATCTCTGGCGTTTCGGTGTGGTAGCGGCGGATTTGTTCGACACCGAGTGCTACGCCGTCGGGTCTGTTGGTGTTTTTCGTCTCAACGACTACCACGGGGATCCCGTTAATGAGGAATACGACATCGGCGCGGTTGCGGTGGACGGTGCTTTGTTGTTCCCATTCATCGGTTACGTGGAATAGATTGTTGTCCGGGATCTCGAAATCAATCAGGGGGACATTGCGATTGCGGTTCTCGTTTTGAATGAAGGTTGCTTGCTCGCCGCGCAGCCATGAAAGTGCCTCTCGGTTTCCTTCGAGTGTCGGTGTGAGGGAACGCAGTTGCTGCATGACATCTGCGCACTCGGATTCACTCAATACGCCTCTGTTGCGTTTCATGAGTTGTGCGTGTAGGATGTCGGTGAAGTAGAGCGAAGTGGTATCGCCGCCTCGCATTTGAAGGGCTTCTGATGGTGAAATAGCGTGCCAACCGATTTCATTAGCGTATTTGAGGAGTGGGTCTTGCACTGCTGAACGTTCTGACATAACTATATCTAAGTTGCAGTAGGATTACTGAGTGCCGGTAGTGTATCAGTTTTTAATCCAAGACGTTCACCTGGAAGCGGGAGCATGTCCTCAGAGATTTCACGGCGACGGATGACTTCTGGCGAAGATTGTGTCGGGTTATCGTGGGAGACTCTTATCCGAAATAGATAGCCATTCTCGGGGTCGGTGAACGCATCCCGAAGGTCTATTCCAATGTTCTGGGAAATTTATACTATTCATGGCATTATTTTTACTAATTCAACCTATACAGTGGCAATTTTTGGCGAATTAAGCAGATCGCGCGGAGTCCGGTGATGTCATTAACTCGGGTTCGTTGTTAAAGTGGGATGTAAGTAATTCGGTCAATATATTCGTCTTCGTTGGATGCACCAGCGATTAAGATTAGATTGTCAAGAATCGTTCCCATTGACCCACTACTCTTAACCATTAAAATTCCCGGGACGTGGTTCCCTGCTTCCCGATGGTCAGAAAGATGTTTTGGAATGGTATTCGGATCTTTTGTCACCAAGATGAAATTATTCTGTTCACACCACTTAAGGATTTCTGGGTCTTGTGTGCCTTTCGGAGGAGCACCTTCATCACCTATAGCTAAGACTGTCAATGATGGCTCACGCCTCAGCAATTGCGTACGGTATTCCGGAGAAATATTTTCGTCTATCAGAAACCGACGCATCTTTATTCCTGTTCATTTTTGGATGAAGATTGTGTTGTACTTGCTGTGTCGTTTTCTGGATTGGTGGGATCGGGTCCATCAGAATTTGCTTCCTTTTCTGCTATAAGTTCACGCAAGCGAACAGCACCGGGAGGCGGGTTTTTCTCGTATTCCTCCTGTGCCGTTTGGCAATATTTCAGATAATCCTCCAGATATGTACCAACTTTTTCTTGATTTTGAAGATAATATAGGATCGTGGCGTAAACCTGTTCCAGTGTGGGGGTATAGTAGTGATCAGCGATGACGACTGGTGTTTTGTTATTGTGAATATATTCGTATAGAATAGTTTCAATACCTACCCGTGTTCCTTTAAGACGAATATCATTTTCTGCCAAAAACGCAAAGTTCCCTTCAAGAGGATAAATTTGCTTAAATTCATTGATTCGTCTGAGGATACTGTTTTCAACAGGCAAAAAAAGTCTATGCCTATCTTGAATTAGATATTCAAGTCGGTTCAATACTGTGTGGGCATTCCGTCCATAAGTCAGTCCGGTTAATAAACCCAACGTCAAGAATTCTTTTTCTCTGAAAGAAATTGACTCCTCCCAAAGTGTAAAGAGAAAATCAACGCTCACGTCTAATGCCGAAAGTCCATTCATTCGTTCTTCACCTAAGGCAAGCACAAAACTATTGTATGGATCGGAGAGCTTCCAATTTGAACGTTTAGCGACTTCCATTAACAAATCTGCATCAAATTGCGTGTGATAGTAGTTTGAACAAACAAGTTTTATCGTCATCTCATCGTAGTCAGCTTTATCAAGGCGATTTTGCTGAACACAATGTTCCAATAAAACTTGTGTCCACACACCGTCAATTTGAAAGTTTGTCCCAGCATCGCTATTGAGGCTCGTTTTTGCATAATATCTGAGCCGTCCATCATCCGAGAAAAGTAGGTGCCCGGGTTGGCTTGCGAGAAGGACAGTATCAAGGAAATGCTGTTGTAGCATGTCATTGAGTTCTCTCCTGCGTAATTGGTTCATCTCTAACCCAACAGTGGCTTGACCAACTTCACAGTTATCCTTAATCCAATTAACAAGGTTTTTTAGATATGCTATTCCTCTTTTCGTATCCTCAGGACTGATAATTTGTTTTACATACCGATTTCCTTTTTTCCCTACTATCATTCCCTCGCGTTTAGACCACATTCCTTCTCTTTCATTGATAATACGCTGTAATTCATCGATAGTCGATTGGGCAACGCAGAGCTTTCCAAACGTGCTGACCACAATATCCGCAGCATCCAAACTGTGTAAAGTTATTAGGGAAATAATATCTACAATAAGTTTGGGTTTGGAATCATTAAGTCGGTTAAGGATGCTGCTTCTTTCTTCAACACCCCCAATACTACACCTAATCCCTAATTCAGGGTTACCCATGAGGGAATCCCATGTATCTAAACTATTGCTACGCACTAAATTAGTAAAACAACCGATTGTTATGTTTTCTTCCTTGTATAGTTTTTCAATTCGATCAAAGTATTCTTGTTGCTGATCAAGCCTATCAAATATCGGTTGAAATCTTTCTTTATCATCGATTTCTGCAGAATCATCCAATTTAACCGTTTCCATACCTTGATCTGTTGGAAACAGGTGCTTGTATTTACGAGAACTCTCTTGAAAGGCATAAGAGAATTTACTCTTGATATCAACGATCTTTACGGTCTTTTCGCCAATCCTTACCTTGACATTTTTCTCTTTCCCAAGTAATTGTTGAGCGAAAGGGTCATTCACATCACGTTCATTGCGTGCGATATCTGCATTTTCACGTGCTTCAATGATATACCAATAGCCTTCATCAGAAATGTTAATTTGTACCGCTGTGTCCTTATCAACTTCCGTTGGGTTTAGTACCTCAGAAATTTCTTTTGCAACTAAAAAGAAGGTACCGATATATCTAAGATGGGCATTGGGTTTATCAAAATGCGTTCTACGTACTTCATACATTATCTTCAGTGCTTTTTCCGGTTGTAATCTTATTTGATGTAATTGGACGAATTGAACGCATACTTCCAGAGAAAGATTCTCGAGGAAAGAATAATTCTTGGAATCAGGAAAACTTTCTAACACATTATCAATTTCTTCTTCTTTATTAGATCGAAAAAGAATCATACCAAGACGGATTCGCATACCAATATTATTAGGAAATTTTTTCAAATAGTCCTTACATACCGTTTCGGCTTGACTCATATCTCCGATTTCTTCATAAATCACGACCTCCATCTCGGAGATGTTTTCAAGTGGTCCATATTTCTCACGAAGTTTCTGACATATCTCAAGTGCTTTCCCGATTTCTCCTGCGCTATAATAACTTTTGATCAACCACTGTGTCAATTGAGAATTCTGACTTGTGTCAGCAAGTTTTTCGTAGAGCGTTGCAGCTTCTTTAAATAGTTCATGGATGTAAAGTTGGTCAGCCAACATTACGATATCAAGAAATTCTGCGCCATCCCGAACATAGTTGTATGCTTCTTTGAGTAGAGAAACTGCTTCATCGCGTTTTTCATTCGCGCTAAAAATGCGAGCAGCGTCAACAAGATTCAGTATGCTCTTTGGGGTTGACTCGCGCATCGCTATTGAAATTTCCAATGCATCATCAAAACGTTTATCAGCAATATAAACATCAATGAGCAAATGTCTTGCTTTCTCTTGAAGTTCTGGAGACAAATCTGTCTGCAAGAAATTGTTAAGTTTTGTTATCGCTTCATCTAAACGTTTACTCGCGAGGAAGATATTAGCAAGTATAATTGGTGCTTCAGGGACTTCCGGCGCGGATTGGATTTTTTCCAAGAGTTCAACAGCTTTTGCTATATCTCCACACTCAAAAGCTAATAACGCACGATTTTTTACCAAAATTGGATCCGATTTTTCAATTCCTAAGGCAGTATCAAGATCTTCCGTTGCTTTTGTCAACTCGCCAAGGTGAAAATGTGCAATTCCTCTGTTAATGATCCAATATGCTCTATAATCCTTTAATTCTGTATTAGAAACAGTATTCCATGCCTCAGTAAGAAATCCTATTGCACGCTGTAATTGTTGCTTTTGTGCCTCATAAAGTTGACTGGTCCCCACAGCAAGATTATCTTCCAATACTTGGTTAATCAAGATAGTTGCGAAAGCAGCTTTGAAATCAGGAGCATTTCCCTGTTCTACCATGGTTTCGCCCCATCTTTTCGCTGCTTCAAAATTCCCTCGTTGTTTTGCTAAATTGCTGATAGCGTAAGCAATTTGTGCGGAATTGTGCAAATGGTCAGGAACTTTAGCAATTACTTCATCAAGTGGTTCTTCCTCAGCAGAAATTCCAATGAGAATAACATGAGCATCTGTATTTGAAGGATTCTTTTTCCGTGCCTGTTTTGCGTAGTCTGCAGCATATTCTGTTTCTCCCAGTAAGAGGTGAGCCAAAGCACGGTTAGATAATGCCTTTTCGTCTTCACGATTGAAATCAAATGCCTCAATCAACAATCTTGCTGCTGCTTCTTCGTTATTTAGGGCAAATTGCGCAGCTGCCATATTCGTTAGAATACTAAATTTTAGATCATCCGAAGCCTCTTTCCATGTTCGTTTCTTCAGAGCTTCTAATAACTCAAAAGCAGTTGCTGGTTTATGACTCTTAAGTAATTGTTGCGCATAGTCTATTTGTTCTTGATGTTCTTTTGCAACTGCGGACTCTATCGAGGTAGCGGTATTGACATCAAGTAGAGATTTAATTTCACGAACTGCATCTAAAGTCGCGCCCGTCGTATGCTTAAGTTCCTTATTATCATTCTTAATTTTTTCGGTGTCATCTTTGATGGCTTGGATATCCGCAGAAAGACGTTGTGCCACTTCATTTCGCACATAGTCAATTTTACTTGACAATCCAGTTAACATCGTATGGGCATCATCTTGATTCTTTATGTCGTTTTGAATAAATTCAAGAACAATTTGATTGAATGCTTCCTGTTTGAATGGCAGTTGTGCATAAAAATCGATAATCACTCTTTCAATAATGGGACGGATTCTTCGTTCAAAATCCATATTGGGCAATTGATGGTTGGGGACGATAATACAGTTCCGAAAAAGTGTTGTGATTTTTGCGATTTTTTCGCTTTCATTTAATTGTGTGAATTGGACCATATCATCGTCTTTAAGTGAAGTAATAACTTTATCAAGTAAATTAGCATCCACTTCAACTGTTTTCGGGTCAGTTTGATCGGCAAAGTCAGACGCGTATTGCTTAACTACCTTAACAAAAGACTCTTTGAAAAGCTCCTCTGCTGTAGTTTGACAAAAGCGTTTGATGGCGTGGTTGATACCACCAGCAATAGAAAATCCAGTTCCTATAATGTTATATGCTGTGAAGACTAAATCGAGTATTGTCATGGATTTTCATCTCCTTGAAGTACCAACGTGAATTTAGACCGAAAATTGGACACTATAGAAAGGCGAGGTTCGGAAATCTGAGAAAAGTGCCGTGAAGGGTTCCGCGATGGACACCTTCTTGGAAAAAAGTTACACCTCGTATTTTTGGTGTTTTTTTCCTTTTACCCGTGAACCCGCATACCATCTATGTTTAGAGGCGTTTCTTTTTTGCGAATTTCTGTCGTGAAAAAAATAATTATGCCAAAAGTGTAACATTTTAAGTCCTGTGAATTTTGGCGTAGCATCTAACTTATTTTTAGTATAGTGTAATTATATCATACTCACAAATGGGTGTCAAGTTTTTATGATGTATTGCATTTATAGGATAAAAGTCGCGAGCACAGCTCGCTCCTACAAAAAGATGTAACACAGCAGGCAATCCGAGCATACCCCAATATACTGTTCAACTATAATTCTTCTGCTAGTAGCAACTTGAGGGACTACAGCCCAAGTTGCGTCAACACCTCTTCCAAAGTTTTATCTGCCTTCTCGCGGGCAACCCGCGCCTCTGCTAAGTCTGTTAGTATCTCATTCACGGGTCGGTGTTCTATTTTGTCGCCTACGTCTACGAACTGGGACGGACTTAGATTGTAATCGGTTTTTTGGGCATCTTCCAATGTGATAATGTTGCTCAACTTTTCGCGGGATTCCCACGCTTGGTAGACTTCTGTTGCGACGTTAATCCCTTCGTTGGTTAGGATATTTTTCAGATCGCCTTTCACGAAATGTTTGGAGAGATTGATGAGTAATATCTGGTTTTGGCGTTTCGTGGGTTTGCTAAGGTATCGCCGATACGGAATTCTGCGCCGATGAAATCGTGCAGGAAGGCGTTCATCTTCGCCATTGCGTAGGTCGTTGGCGTGAGTTCTTGACCGTAGATTTGTGGGGCTTGTCCCTTTTTGTCTGGATGGTTCTGCTCGAAGAGAAGTCGGGGTTTGATAAGCAGACCTCCTGAGCCACACGCTGGATCGTAGAGGGTGGAGTAGGGTTCGGGGTTAACGCCTTGGAGTCTTGGGTTGAAACGCGCAACTTGACGCATGGCATCTGTAACGAATTCGCCTAAGTGTCCGTCTGCGGGGTGGTTGCGGAGTGCTTCCCAACGGTATTCCTGCGGGATGTAGAAACGGACGATCGGGGGACGGTCGTTCTTTAGGGCATCTTCATGGTCGGCTTTGATGATGTCGCGTGTGAGTTCTTCATTTCCGAATTCTTCCACCTGTTTAGCGAATTCGTCATCAAACACATCGGAGAGACGTTTGTAGAAGATGAGTGGTAGGATGAAATCCTTGAATTTTGGGGCATCGGTTGCGCCGCGAATGACACAGGCGGCATCCCACAGCCAGTTTTCGAGGGTAGATATATCCAAGTGTTCTTCGTTTTCAAGCGGGAGTGGGAGCGTGGTTTGGAAGGTATCTGGTGTGGGTTTTTTGTTTGGCAATGTGATGTTCCTTTATGAAGGTTGAATTTATGTTATTTTATCCTAAGTTGGTTGGTGTTTCAAGTGTTTTTGGCGTTGAAAGCAGGCAACGATTAACTTGACTTGCATCATGCCATAATGTTAGGATAATCGGAAAACAATAGGAGGAAACAGCCATAATGACACTGATATCTATGTTTGAACAGTCGGTTCAACAATACGGCAGTAATCCCGCATTGGCACACAAACCGAAAGGTGGCACTTATCAGGATATTTCTTATGCGAAACTCGGCGAATCGGTGAGTGCTTTTGGCAGTGGGTTAAGTACTTTAGGGGTGCAAAAGGATGACCGGATCGCACTTCTCTCCGAGAACCGTCCTGAATGGGCAATCACGGACTTTGGCAGCCTCAAAGTTGGTGGGGTAACTGTCCCAATGTTCTCAACGCTGACTGCAGCACAGGTCAGTTACATTCTAAAAGATTCTGGGTCAAAAATTATCTGTGTCTCTACAGAAGCGCAATTGAAGAAAGTGCTTTCTATTTCCGATGAGGTACCGAGCCTTGAACATATAATTGTTTTTGACGCGATCGAAGGTGAAATCCCGGGAGGCGTTATTCAATTTGAGGAGGTCTGTCGTCGCGGTGAAGGGGCAGATTCAACCAGAGAGAGCGATGCCGGTGAAGATGACATCGCAACGATTATCTATACGTCCGGCACAACAGGAAATCCGAAAGGCGTTATGCTGACGCATGCGAATTTCATTTTCAATTTACAGGCGTGTAAATCGCTGATTGAAGTCGGTGACACAGATGTGTTGTTATCGTTCCTTCCGCTATCGCACGTATTTGAACGGCTCGGTGGACACTACGTCCCACTTTTCTCGGGGGCAAAGATTGCTTATGCGGAAAGTACTTTCACGGTTGCACGAAACATGCAGGAAGTTTCTCCGACGGTGATGCTAAGTGTACCGCGTCTGTACGAAACGATGCACGATAGGGTGCTCGGTGCTGTGCAGGCGGGTTCACCACTGCGACAGAAGATTTTCCACTGGGGTGTCTCTGTCGGTTCAGCAGTGAGTGCGGCGATTCAACAAGGGAAAAAGCCGTCGGCAATTTTGGGATTGAAACAGCGCATTGCGGATAAACTCGTCTTCGCAAGGTTAAAGGCAGCGACAGGGGGTCGGTTACGGTTTTTTGTCTCTGGGGGTGCGGCGTTACCGCAAGCGATTGCTGAATTTTTCCATGCGGCGGGTATCTTGATTCTGGAGGGGTACGGCTTAACAGAGACATCGCCTGTTATCAGTCTGAACCATCCGGCGAAATGGAGGTTTGGCACTGTTGGCATGCCTGTTCCGGGCATCGAGGTGCAGATCGCTGAAGATGGTGAGATTCTCACCCGGGGGCCGCACATTATGAAAGGTTATTTCAACAACGCAGCGGAGACAGCAGCAGTTATTGATGCAGATGGATGGTTTTACACCGGTGATATTGGTATCATCGATGCCGATGGGTTTGTTAAAATTACGGATAGAAAGAAAAATATCATTGTGCTTTCAAACGGTAAGAATGTGGCCCCGCAACCGATAGAGAGCGAATTGGTGCAAAGTCCGTTTATCAGTCAGATTCTGCTGATTGGCAACGAGCGTAAGAACCTCGCGGCGTTGATTGTCCCGAATTTTGATGCCCTTAAGGCGTGGGCAGCTGAGAATGAGGTTGAGACGGATGACCTTTCAGTGATGCTTCAGACCCGCGAGGTGCAACAACACATTCAAGGTGAAATTCGGAGTCGTTTGACGAATTTTGCAGACTTTGAGCAGGTGCGGCGGTTTGTTCTTCTTGAAGAGGAATTTTCGCAGGATGCCGATGAGATGACCCCGACGCTGAAACTGAAGCGGAACGTCATTCTTGAGAAATATGCGGACGTGATAGAGGGGATGTATCCAGAGGACGCTTAGCCAGATACCCACAATTGGAAAAAGGTTCGTCTTGATTTGCTTTCCTATTAGATTCACAGGGCGAATGCGGATGCATGGGAGTCGCTATTTGGAGATCGTTCCGTTAGCGACTCATCACTGACAGCGTTTCCTAACCGCGTTTCTTATAAAGAAAAAGGGCGACTCCAGCTAAAATAATCTCTGTAGACAATATCCAGACCCGGTAGAACAGCGCGACGAGTGTTGCTTGTGACAGAGGCATGTAACTTGCTAATAACAAACTTAGCAATCCTTCTCGGACTCCTAAACCTCCCGGTGTCAGAAAACTCAAGAACCCAACGATCCATGCAAATGCATAACAGGCAGTGAGCACAGCAGCCTCTGTCCATGCTACGGGGGAGAAACTTCGGATAAAGAGAAAAAAGGCGAGACCCTGACAACCCCACAAGAGGACATGGCAGCTAATAACATTTCGCCAGAGAGGTGCCTTCCCTAAAAGGTGCAAGCATTTTTTTACAGATGTCCATACTTGTTTTGTGACTTTAAATATCAGAAAGAGTATCCCTATTAACAAGCCAACAACGGGGAGTATGAGAAATAAAGTGTGTCCTGGTACTTTTTCCAGAACTTCTGGAGCCGTGGCGCGGATCTGCCCTGAAAAGAGTAGAGACGAGGCGATGAGTCCACCGAGTGCTGCCTCAATACTGACATGTAAGGTTAGGCTACTGCCGACCACGGTTTTACGCAAACCAAAACGATGGCTTAAAGAGAGGAGCCGGACAACACCCCATATTCGCCCGGGAAGATAGCGCGTGATATTCGACAGATGGAACAGTGTAAAAGCACATCTAAAAGATATTTTTTTCTTGTTAGAGCACTGAGCAGGTTTGCAAAGGGAAAAATATAAAGGGTTCGGTAAAGAATCTGGATACCAAAAGAAAGGACAATACCCAACCACTGTACCTGAAGGACTACGTTTTTCAGTTCGGAGTGTGTTTGTACAAAGGGATTGATAAGAAAAAATAAGAGGATCCCCCCAATGAAGATTCCAATATATTGGCGGAGTTTTTTCACTGTTTAATCTTTAACCTATTTAGCATTGGCATAAGAGATGCATTCACTGAAAACCTCAAACCTGCATCTTTTCAAAAATAGTGACAAGGTCATCCCTTCGTTAGAAAGCATAGTTACGGTGTCTCTTTATCGCGGATACGGTAAATCCATGCCAAGTCAATGCCGTTGACGGCGATAGTATGTTCAAGGACTCCGTTGCGCGTACCCGTCTGTGGGACTTTGCCGATTTGAGAATCACGGATATAGACAACTTCATAATCAGCGGGGAGATATTTTTTTCTGGTGTTGTATGTAAATCCTACAAAATAGTGTTGAACAAATCTTGTCCCTAAGGGGGACACGGCTACTTTCAACTGATGGGCATTGTGTTTTTGATTCAGATATTTTGCTGTGAGATCTAAGCCAGCCGTTTCTCCCACCGTGATAATCTTAGTGATGTTGGCTTCTTTCCAACAAAGATTATAGTAGGTGCCATAATAAGGGTGACAAGAGAGAACAGGAACAATTTGAATCGAAAAGAAACCAACCCATGCCAAAATCGCAAGGAATGTTTTGCCTTTTGCAGTTTCTGCCATTCCAAATCGGGAACATAGCATTGTGGAACTCCATTTGAATCCCTCTACAAAACTAATAGCAGCGAGTATTTCTAACATAGGGAACACGGGCAATAGGTAGCGGCTTAACTTTTTGCTTGTTCCTGAAAGGCACACCGTGAAAAGTACAATACCAAGCCCGATCCCCAATGCACTGCGGAAATGTCCATCAGCCATGTCCGAACATTTCCGCTTTTTCCAAAGCGAGACGCAGGCGAAAAGTGCTAGAGGTAGCAGCAACGGAGTACTTTTGACGAGCAGCACGAAGGGATAGAAAAGCCATCCCGGATCGTTAACGACTTTTCCTAAAAAAAAATGATCCACCTCATGCGGAGTTCTGATTGCCCAATGCACACCTTCAAAAAACCGCCAAGCGGTTCTTATTGTCATGACACTAACGAGTCCGAGTGCCACGGCGGCCGCAACGATAAACTCAGTCGGACAGTCTTCCTTTTTCATTCCACGAAACAGGACCCAAGTGAACCCTAAAAGACAGAATGCTATGAAACCGAAAATCGGTATCCAGAAAACTGGCCAGAGTGCAAGGACAGTAAGAGCTGTGCAGTTGAGGAAACATAGTCCCTCTGCGATGCCTGCCCAAAAGTTTCTGGCACATTTTTCACGAAAGATAAATAGCCCCAAAGGTATCCAGGGTAATAAAATCAGGGAGTAACTTTTACTCATGAGTGCGACCCCGAAGGTAATACCGGAAAGGATGAGATAACCCTGTCGGGGTCGGTTTTGGCAATAGAGGAAAAAGAGCAACATTGTGAGTAGGATAAAAGTCGTCGCAAGGGCATCGGTGTGGACGCGTCGTGCTTGTGCCAAAAAAAATGGTGAGTAGGCAAGAGAGGCGGAACTCACAAGTGCCACCCATCCTCCGAAGAGTTGATAGATTAACAGACACGCAATACCCAAACCTATCCAAACGACGATACTGATAAACCACCGGGCATGCGATAAGTTTTCAATATCCACACGCGGCTCGATAAAAAAGGTTCGTAGTCCAGCAAGCCACATGGTTATCACCCCCGGATGGTGAGTGATAAGGGTTTCTGAGAACTCCCGTTGTTTGACGGCGGATATAAAGTGGGCACTTCGATTTAACCAAAGTGTTTCATCACTGGACCAGTGTGAATCTAAAGCGAAGAATCTGGGCAATCCAGTGGCAACGAAGAGAGATAACGTAAAAAAAAGGACAGCTGGTTTCATTGTACATCGGGATATAAGTCGGTGGGTGTTTGTCCGAGTTGTTTTTCTCTCTCAAGAATGCGCTGCATCTGGTTTGCGAGATAGGGGAATTTGAAGGCGATTCGCTTCATGCCCTCTTCATATCCATGGTTGGCAAGCATTTGTCGCGCCCATGTCTCCCTTACGAGTTGTCTTTGCTTTGCTTTTTCTTGAGCAGGGGACAACTTTTTCGCGCAACAAGCACAGTTTTTCTTCCGTATTATGCTTTGTGTTGTAGGGAGACTATCTTGCTCGCTTTTTTGCTCGGTGTTGGCAACTTTCCCTCTGGATGTGGCAGTGCTGCTCCCACTTGTAACAACATAAATGATAAGTACGAAAAGTAGGGCAGATAAGGCGTAGAAGACGTTTTTCACTTTATTTTTTCCGTTTCCGTTTGAGTCGATTTTTTTACAGGTTCGCCAATCCATTTCTCGAAAACCTCTGTATTTTCAAAAAAGGAACGAACGAGTGCGAATTCTCCCGGGGTTAGAATCGCACACCGGAGCAGCCCCTCATGTGATCCGTAGGTTTCCAATTGTTTTTGCCAAACTTCATGATAGACTTGTGTTTCCTTATGAGCCATGAAGTAAGGTATCATGCCGAGCTGCATTACCACCGGGGTTTTTGAAGCCCATTCTTGTTTGGGGTACTCCTCGATGATTGGTGGAAGAAAGTGTTTGACGAGAAGAGATTGAAACGTGCCAAGGTTTTCTAAAAAACGCGGATCTCTGGTGAACACCTGACGCAATCGGAAATAGAAGGGTACGCACTGCTGAATTTCCTTGGGAGTCGCCTGGGCCGGCAATGCTGCTTTGAGCAAGAAAAGACATGAGGCTTCTCGTTCGGGTGTCGGCATGGCTTGGAGATAGGCAGGGAAATCTTTATAACTCTTGCCGAGGTGCTCTTTTAAATACGCCAGATACGCCGGGCTTGATAACACATGCTCCAGGGGGGCTTCTCTACCCAGAAGTTTCGTTAAGAGTTTTTGATTTTCCTCTTTTAAAGGCGCAGAGGCAAGTTTGAGGAGTTTCTGTTTTCGTTCCTGGATCCGGGCGTTAAGTGTGCTTTTCGCTTTAAGAACTTCTTCTCCAAACTCAGCGGGCCAAGTATTTTCGGGGATGAAAGTAAACCACACAATACAAAACAATAGGAAGCATACCGGGGATAATAGCCTCAATCCGCTGTAGATTTCATGATATAGCCTATGGCTGTGGCTCGTGAGAAACATTTTCTTTCGGTTCATTGAGTGGCTCCGTAGAAAAGGGTATGCGTTCAGATGCAGGTTGCTGCTTCATCGAAGGGGCTTGTGTGGCATTCTTATCCCTCCACGCCTCGATTTCATCAAGTGAGTTGAAGTGTTCCAAAAGCCATCTGGCACTCTCTTCGTCGGTTTCAAGCAGATGAAGCAGCCCTTCATCAGTGTCGTAATGCTGTAAGACTTCTTGTATGGCAGTTTTTTGTTCAACAGGGAACAGCGTCGGGGTGCTATTTGTACCTACGGAGGGTCCCGAAGCGGGAGCCGGAGAGGTTCCGTTGCTTTCGTTAAGCAGTGTCTTCGGCACATCCGAATCGGGGAGCTCCGAGGGCTGGGCGTGCACAGCGTCTCGCGTGGCAGCATCTTCTAAAGCGAGTGCTTTGATTACTTGTTCCTCCTGCCAACGTATCTGCGCTCCGATCTCGCCTTTAAATTTTCCAAATGTCCATGCTGTATAATCAGGCTCCGCTCTGAGCATCCTTGAGGCATGGTATCTCGCTTGGGTTCGAGTGCCGGGGGCTGCTAAGAAACTGTCTTGGAATCGTGCAGCCATTTCTGCCTCGTAGTCTTCGGGGGATCCGGTGGGGAAGTACCCTCGAAAGAGTTGAAAAAAATCTGCGGAGGCGTTTGAAGCAGGCATGCCCTGACTCTCATAAAAGTCGAAGAAATCTTGGAAAGAAAAATCAAAGATACCCGTCTGCTCATACATCAGTGCCCATTCTTGCATTTTGGTGTTTATAAATTCTTGATATTCTGAAGACTCAAGTATTTGCCAAAATCGTTCAATGAATTCAACTTCAGTTTCATCCATCAATTGCAGTGTATTTCCGTTTGCCTGAACTATCTTCTGGACAAGTTGGCTCATTCCTTTCACATTGAGGCTAGACGGTGCTGAGAGGTTTAGAGAGGAGGATTCTTCGCTTTCCAGAAGTGTTTCTACATCTGATAAATTAGTTCTTGCGGACCCTTTATCCGGCAACGAAGTTGACTTATAAATTTTAACAGATACTCGGTCTGGGAAACGAGATACTACAAAGAATATCAATCCACAAAGACATAGGATGCCGATGACAAATGGAAAGTAACGATTTTTCATCATAAAACGCCTCTCGAATAAAAATAAGTATCTATCGCGAGCTTGTCGTGAGACATAGGAATTGATGATACTTTAGGTAGTGTTTACATTCTGGCTCTGAATTCAGTCATAGCAAGGGTTTCGTAGTTTTGTGAGATTCATTCGAGCTAAGCACAAATACTGATAGATACTGACTTTCGACGATTTCGGTAATGAAATGTAAACACAACGTAGAACAATACCTTCAGGAAACTGATTTCGCGTATCAGCAGCCCCGCTTATGGCCCTTTAGATACCTCCGGTATCCTATGAAGAACTACATAACAGATACATCGCTGCAGCACATCCTGCAATCGCAGCTCCCCAATATTTTAGACATTGAGTTGTACTGGTATCCGGTTCAGCACATCTGTTCGCAGCCGCCTCAGCAAGGGTATCACAAATTTCCTCTGCTTCTGGGCAAGCCTCAGTTGTCCCAATTAGAACGTTCACTGATATAAATCCAATAACAAGAATTAAGATAGCAGCAACGCATTTGTGTAAGAATAACTTCATCAATTTTCTCCATTATTTTTAGGGGTTTGCACAGGGAAAAGAAAAAACGGGAGTTTGTCTTCTCTGACAACCCTCTTGTTGTCTAAAGGACTAACCTAAAAATCTCACCAAACAAAGACATTCTGTGCTACAATTAGGTTAGTGCTGTCATTCCATCTCAATGGCAGTGCCGCGGCGGCGGTAGATGTCTTACCGTCGTAGCACCTCAAAATCACAAAGAGGCTGCCAATTGAAAAACAATTTTGTTGTTAGCAAAATATACTAACATCTTAAGTGGGTGTGTAAATATTTTGTCAAGATACTCATGCGGTCTTTGCGTGTTTCCGCCAA
>JAPPII010000018.1 GCA_028820845.1 Candidatus Poribacteria bacterium | reverse complement strand
AACCGCACTGTCTACGAAACCGAAGCCCCACGCTTTAGCGTGTGGGTGCTATCACCGGGCGATCAACAACGTTAACCTATGGGATTCAGTCGTTGATGGATAGTACACGAGGATGTCTTGTTTGTTGTCTTTGTTGAGGTTCACGAGTCGAGCATTTCGTTCGTCGTTGGGCATAGCAACTGCTATCTTTTGCGGTTTCTGCGCTAACAGTTCCGGTCCCGGGACACCAAGAAAGACGTGCAGTTCTTCCCAGGCCTTGCCGACCAGTAGGTCTGAGCGTCCATCGCCATTCACATCGCCCAGCAGGACGACTGGAAAGAGAACTCTGTGCGGCTCGAAGGGGTCAAGTGCAGGTCTAATTTTACGCGTGGTAGTGGGTTTGTGAGGATAAACTCCATTTTCCATGCGATAGAATTCGATATCTATTGAAATCGACTTGCCGAGCATCGCGCGGCTCATTCCGATAAGTCCGGTCTGAACATCTTTGAACAGAATGTCGATCTCACCATCTCCGTCGAAATCTTCTAACCATTGCGATGAATAGCCCCAAGGCAGCAATCCACCAGCGGTTCCTCGCGGTTGGATTGTCATACTAACATCCTGCGCGAACACCGTCCCATCGGGTGTTGGTGCGCCGAGATGCACCTCGTACACGCTGTGCTGTTTTCCGAGGCTCCGTCCCTGTAGTGAGTGAATCAGAAAGTCAGCAACGCCGTCGCCGTTCAAATCTTGGAATCCACGCAGCACCCTCCGCTTCGTGTTCTCTCTGAAGCCAGAGATGAGTGAGAACATATTCTCGTCCTTGAAATCAAAGGCGATTGAGTAGGCACCGTCGGTGTCAAATGGGATGTCTACAGTGAAAGTCTCCGCCACCCTGGAAAACATTCCGCGGGCATCCTGGCGATAAACATCGAAATGATCGGCGTTCCAGAACACGAGATCGCTGCGTCCGTCGAGGTCATAATCCATTTGGTGGAGACGGCTCAGATACCAGAGGGCAGTCAAGGCATTTATCCCTACCTCGCGGTAGCTGCGGCTATCGTCTAAAGCAATCTTGTCGAGGAAAGGGTCAGGCGGTCCGAGTTTTATCGGAGGGGTGAACGAACCGTTACGCAATTGCGTGGCTATCCAGAAACCGTCAATATCGGGTACTGCCAGGTCGTTGAGACCGTCCCGGTTTACATCGTGCGTAATGTCAATATATGGAATTCCACCGTCATTTGTTGCCTTGTAGGTCGTAGTGACCTCAACCAGCATACGTTCCACTGCCGAGTCGGGATCAAACCAATTTAGGTGTCCATGTTCGTAGGTGATTAAGCGATCGCGTCCACCAATATTTACGACATCGACGAACAACACTTCGGGACGCAGCGTTGCGTCAAGTCTCAACTCCCAAACGCTGTCGTTGAACGCGTAGATGTGCAAGTGCCGGTTGTCATTTTCGTCACTGCTCACCACAGCAAGTTCCGCGAAATCACCGCCGAGAAAAAATCCTGTTAAAATAGTTTGATGTTTCGTCGAACCCGTATCGATCTCGTGCTGCTCGAAAGTGAATTCGACGGAAGCGGATGCCATTGAACCAACCTTTTTGCTAAGCAGACCAGAACATCCCGTTAGAAGGACACTGAAGACCAGTATAAGAAAAGTATGAAATGGGTTTTGCTTTTGCATTTTTATTCTCCTTTCAGATTTTCAATATGTTAACAAAGATAAATAAATGAACAGTGTTAACTTTATAGGAAAAAATAGAGGCGACCTGCGCCAAATAGTGTTAAATTCTATGCCTGCAAACCCTGAATCGTTGTGTCAATCTCATACCCATCGTTGACAAACAGCTCACGTGCTGCAACAAGAATTTGCCGCCGCAACTGTTCTTTTTCTCTGGCTCTCCGTTCTTTAACACCCATTGCTTTACCCTTTATTTACAGAGTCATTTAACTTTACACTGTTAAGTATATCATGTATTTTTTCTTTTGTCAAATTTTTTTGCATTATTTTTTTTCAAACATAAAAGACACAAGTCTTGGCAGTTTGTTTTGATCTGTTTCATGCCACCATTCCTTGAATTCCTTGAGGCGGAATCCATTGGTTGTGGCGGCATTCAGGAAATCTGAGATGTGATGCACGAATGCCTGAATTTCTGTGGTTCCCTGAGTTGTTTGAAAGTTTGCTTGTGTGCCTTGATACTGCCTGAAAGGGTGCAGTTCAGAGACGAAGAAGTGACCGCCAGGAACCAATACACGGAATGCCTCTGAGAATATGAATTGGAGGTTTTCTATGTGTTCAAGGACGAGGTTGCAGACGACGAGGTCTACGGACGCGTTATCGCAATGCCACGGATGTGTAATGTCGGCATGCGAGAAAGTCACATTGCTGAACTTCAGTTTTTCTCTGGCGAGAGCAATCATGCCTTTTGAGAAATCGAGAGCATAAACGTTCTCACCGATTTGTGACAAAAGGTAAGTATTCTTTCCCGTTCCACAGCCGAGTTCAAGGATTGATTTGCACTGCCAATTTGCGAGTGTTTTCTCGGTGACGGCCTGATCTAAGTCCCGCGTGCGATTCTTGTCAGAATCGTAAGTTGCTGACCAGTCGTTGTAGGCGTTTTGGATGTTGTTCATGTTGGGTTGTATGAATTAAGCTGATTTGTTCTCGTTTCCCTCTGAGATTTTGGCATTGGGAATTACTTGCGAATTATTATACCGTGCGGTCTTCTGGTTGTCAAGAGATTGCTTGTTGTTTCTTTTTCCTTTATCATTTTTGCGAGTTTTGCTATAATTCATTTTCTACAAAAAGGCACCCACCCCTACGTCGAAATATAGGGTTTGGGGTTGAAAATATAGTCCTATTTTCGCATAGGAGGCAAATAGAGATGAGTGTTAGAAGTTGCGGCGGATCCGTCCTAATTGGGTTGATTGTCATCACTTTTGGACTGTTGGTTGCAAGTAGCAGCCATGCTGCTGTGCTTGATCCAAAAACTGTTGAAGTCGCCTATCTCTTTGACGAAGGAAAAGGCACCGTTGCTAAAGATATCTCTGAAAATGGTCGAGATGGGGACATCTCTGGAGCGAAATACGTCAAAGGTGTGTTCGGAACCTGCCTGGATTACGATGGCAGTGACGATAATTTGGTTGTTACCGGCTACGCTGGAATCGGTGGCACGGACCCTCGGACGACTGTTTTCTGGTTTAAAGCCGGGGACACACGAGAGCATTCGTGGGTGAAGTGGGGACCGAACCTGACGGGAGAAAAGTACTACATCCGGTCGCATCTGAGAGGTGCCGAGTGCAACTTGAGGGTTGAAGTTGCGGGAGGGCAGAATTACGGGGCAGACGACGTCTGTGATAAGGAATGGCATCACATGGCGGTGGTCTTTCCCAAAGGTTCAGACGCTGTGAAAGACCATGATCTCTATGTTGACGGTGAACTTCAAACCAAAGAAGGCACCGATCAAGCAATGGACACGAATGATGAGGCGCAGGAAGTGAACATGGGGGACTTCCTGGCGCACCACCAGTTTATGTTCGGTCTCTTTGATGAAGTCGCTATCTTCAATGTGGATTTGAGTGAAGATCAGATTAAGGCAATCATGGACAACGGATTGCAAGCGGCACTCGGTGTAGACCCACAAGGGAAATTAGCCACAAGTTGGGGCATGATTAAGAAGTATTAATCCCACAGATCGAGTCCCAATAGTTTTCGTCCCAGGGGTGTCAGTTCCGCGGGTCCATAGTTTTTCGCTTCCCAACCGCGTGGATCGCCCGGCCAGGGACCACGCCCCAAGGCTCTCCGTTCCCGCCAGAGTGTGATACGTTCTTGTCGTCGTTCTTCATCCATCGGCTCGGGAACCGGATAGAAGTTCATGTATTGTGCCAGTCGGGGCTTGTCAGAGGTGTTACGACCGTTGCCGTGCGGAAGTGCGACATGCCATATAAGCAGGGAACCTGCCTTCGCTGGTACCTGTATGAATTTTTCCCTATATATTTCCGGCGTAAGTTCTGGCACCCATGGGTTTTCCTCGTCAATCAGCGACTTGTGCGCCCCGGGCCAACAGACAAAAGACCCTTGATTGTCAGCCGTGTCTGTCAGAAACAGGACACCTTGTGTGTGGAATCTAACGGGCAGTTTTGAGGTGTCGGCATCCCAGTGGTACATCCCTTTATGGTCCCACTCAGGATGGTCAGGATGTTTCGGCGGCTTCATATTGACGCGGTCGGGGTGAACCCAAATCCGGTGGGTACCGTATACCTCGGTATAGATTTGATGGATCGGTGGGTATTGATAGACGTTCCACATGGCTTGGTGTTGGTACATCTCGACCATACCTGCGCCGGGTTTATGCGGGGCGCGATACCAGTTATTTGGATCTGAAGGGTCCATCTCCAAAAACGCAAAAATCGCATCAATGACCGCATCGCAAAGTTCAGTGGGGACGGCGTTTTCGATGACCATATAGCCGTATTCATCAAAATGGTCGCGATGTGCTTGTGTGAGTATTCCCATTTGGTTTCCTTTGGTGTTAGCGTTTAATATTTAAGCAAGTGTGCTACTGTAAGGTTGCGCGTGCCGCCTGATACAAACGAAATAGACTTTTGTGTGTTTCTTGGGCGAGTATTTGTGGATGCCATACCAGTTCTGCTATCGAATCACTGATGACAAATCCTGATGCCATATCAACACCACGCAGTGTACTGATAGCAAATAGAGCGGCGGCTTCCATCTCAACTGTGACAACTCCTTCCTGTTGATAGTGCTGAATTTCTGCGACTGTTTCGCGGAAAAAAGCGTCAATCGTCCAAGTTGGTCCCTGTGTATAAGGAGTGCCATCAGCCTCAAGTGTCTTCATAAGTGCAGCTGTCAGATTTTTAGACGGCATCGCAGGTGCTAACGGGTCTTCCAAATAGTGATAGGAAACGCCTTCATCACGAATCGCACTGGTGCACACAACGACATCGCCAATATGAGAGGTTTTTTGTAGGCCTCCGGCAATCCCCACATTGATAAATCGCTTGACCCCGAGTTCTATGCAAATTTCGAGGAGCATTGAGACACCAGGGGCACCGATGCCGTTATTGCCGCTAACTGCCACGCGATTGTCAGTTTCGGTCAGTAGATAGAATCCGCCACCTACCCCATGAACCTGCTCAACATTTTCAACCTTGGTAATACGCTCAAGCAGATTTCCTTCATAACAAAAAATGACACTTTCGGGAATAGGAAAATCGGGAATGAAGCCTTGTTTCCGGAAATAGGCAACGTGCTCTTGTGGTGTGATAATGGGGGTCGATTTATGTTTGCTCGGGAAATTCGGTATTGGCATGGTTATTTGGAACGTTGAGAGTTTTGTATCGAATAATAAGTGGTATTGCAGCGCGAATTAAAGGTCGTTTGAACCGTATGTTACCAAAATTGATTGTTAGAATAATAACAAATCTGGCTGACAAAGTCAAGTCGTAAGATTAGCCGTTCGATCCTTGTGAAAACCGTAGTAGATTTTACAATGAATCTGGATTTGGTAAAAAGTCCTTGTACCGCAAACTGTTAGTTTGCGATACCGCTGATTTCACTTAGCACCACACAAACTATGGGAACCCTGAAAAATAAACAGACATTTTACCCCACCCCGGTAGGTGCGGTTTCTAACCGCACTGGTGCTGAATGTCTAATTAATTCTAAGGTTTACCATAAATGAAGTTTAAGAAAATAATTCGGTAATATCCGAATATTTGGAAGCCCGAACTTGTTCGGGAGTGTTTCGGTGCCCTGCGTCCCTAACAAGTTGGGGAAACCTCCGGAAAGAATTACCGATTTAAATAATTAATCTTCATACAGTTTGTGCTACACTAAGTCGGCAGAACCCAAGATTAAACTCACATAATAATGGGCTATAAAGGGAATCGGCGAGGTAGGAAACCTCGCCAGCGGGATGAGCATTGTTGGGTTAGTGGTCTGTTGGGTTCAGATGGACCCTTGTCATACCCACGAAGTTCAGGAAATAGAACACAGCATCGTGTTTAGGTTCGATGCAATTGTCCTCTCCACGAGCCGCTAACATCGCATCGATTAACATCTCTACGGCTTTTTCGATCTCATGCACTGAGGCATCACATCCCTTTGCAAGGTCCTCAATCGATTTTTTCCCTTCTACGAGTTGTCTCAAAATAGCGACGATGGTGGGATTTGTGAAGAGACTCGCAAGATTCGCAATCTCGGCATCCGGTACGCTTGATAAAAAATTATCAACACTGGTGGTCCAGAGCGAGAAGCGATTTGACTTTTTTCCGCCGGTGGTGCGGTAACTACCCCCATAACACCACGCAATAGGTTCCTCACCATTCTGGGGGAGCCGACATAATGTTGATACCGCTTCCCGTTTCTCAGCCTTAAGAAAGGCATCCGATTCATCTGCGATAACCTGAAGTTGCTCCTGCAAATCGGCAATCTGACGCTGCATTTCTTCAAGACTTGCCCTAAGTTTGGATTCGTCTCTGACTTCCTTTGTCATGGTCGTTTCTCCTTCTAATTGGCTTTGGGTGTAATGTTCCCCTTCGGTTGTAATCTCGAGTGCTTCTCGGATCATAAATGCATACTTCCTTAATCGTTGCCTTGCACGACGGATCCGACTCTTAATCGTATTCTCTGAGACCCCTAAGGTCTCGCCTATTTCTGAAGAGGTCATCTCTTCAAAGTAGTGGAGCGTGATAACCTCGCGGTCACTCTCCTTCAATTCCGCAAGCAGTTTTTTGACGAGATCGCGTTGCACTTCGGTAGTCGCTTTTGCATGTTCCGTTGCGATATACCGAGAGTACGCCGCTCCCTCTATTTCCGAGATGTGAACTTCTTCCAGCGACCTGATTTGTAGTCGGTTTTTTCGGAACCATGCGATACAAAGGCGATCTACAATCGCATATAGCCACTTTGAAAACTGTGCTGGATGGTTTAGCGTGTCAAGTTTCTGGTAAACTCGCAGAAAAGTCTCCTGTGTAATATCCTCGGCAATCTGAAAATCCCCTATTTTCCGCAACGCCCGGGCATGAACCTGCCGTTGATACTTTTGAATCAAATTCTCAAAAGCCTTCTCGTCACCCGCAAGTATACGCTGGATGAGTTTAACATCGTCTTTTTTCATCAGACATCTCCAGAAAGACTATTATTCCGTCCACATTTTCTTTTTGTAGGAGCGAGTGTTTTTGCTCCGTCCGCGTCACTATATAATGACGCGAGTTAGGTGAAGAAAGGTGCATAATTCTGGAGAGAAGGATAGTGGATTCAAAATAACGGATAGGTTTACTTGACGACCCTTCCATCAATATACTGCTCCGCGATGGTGTGTCCGCAGAGGCTTAACACTGTCGGAAAGACATCGACAGAACGGATGTACGGTTCGACGATTGGATAATTCGTGGCAAGTGGAATGTTTAAGTGTTCCGCTATTAAGGCACCGTGCGTCGCGTGATGCTCTGGGACTTCATAGCGGGCGCGTAGGTCGTAACCGCTCTCGGCACTGAGGACCAAATCTCCGGTGCGTTGGCTCTTGAATATCTGCCATAACTGAACAATTCCATCTGGATAGGGAGTGTCGTATGTTTCATGTAGCGCGTCCCGCGAAGACAGATTCTTGTAGTGGATGCCGTATCCGAGTGGGTCTGTGCCAGTAAACCGATAGGAGAAGCGTAGCGCGTCTGCGGATTTAGAAGTTATAGCCGCGCGCTGTGGATTTTCGCAAGTTTTGTTTTGCAAGTGACAAGAAATTCTCCCTTGTCCGCTTCGGCTTTGAACAATGATGTTCCCCGTTTCGCTCTGCCCTGCAACGAGTCCCAATCCCTCCAGTTCAATCAGTGAACCAACGACACCCATTTGCTGAAGTTTCTCGAAAGGCGTACGTGTTCCCCATCCCTTTCCGTCCGAGTTGTTTTTGAAGTAGAGGTGTGTCATTCCGTTCCCGGATACCATACTCGCAGAGACGGCACCTTGTCGCCAAACCTTTGGATAATGCAGGCATCGCCAGCCGCCGCCATCTAAATGCTGAGGGACATCAATGTGCGTATGTGTGTCGGTCATTCCGTGATCACTGGTAATCAAGATGAGCGTTTCCTCAAGTGTGTTCGCCTTTTGCAAAAGATGAACAAGTTTGCCGATCGCCGTATCTATTTCTCGGTAAGTCTGAAGGACCTGTGGAGATTGTATCTCTGTGAGGTGTGAAAAGGTATCGACTGCAGGAAAGAGGCACATCACAAACTTGTCACCCGCTTCGACGGCTTTATGTAGGTGATGCGTAGCGATCTTGTTAACGAATCGCCACCGATGCGAGAAGTGGGCATAGGTATAGACGAACGATTTAATCCGACGCGTCAGGTTTTTAGAAGGCGGACACCCGCGAGTGAGGAGGTTGTAAATATTACTTACAGGTGAGAAGAAATTGAAGAGTGACGGATAGCCTATCGGTAAATCGGCTTCAAAACGGAGCCCGTCGATTCCCATATAACTGCAGATGCCGGGACGTTTGAAACGGTGTGGGAAATGAAAATCCGATTTAGACAACCACCGGATACCCGGAATATTCGCTGTGCCGGGATACAACCCCATAAAAAAGGGGAGAAAGGCGGGACCTGTTGTTGAAGGAAAGACGGAGACCGCCTTGTTCAAACTGCCGCGGTCCACGA
Organism: Candidatus Poribacteria bacterium; assembly: GCA_028820845.1. NCBI lineage: Bacteria > Candidatus Poribacteria > Candidatus Poribacteria bacterium. The sequence goes on along the minus strand of JAPPII010000018.1, from coordinate 48,963 downwards.
CGTGTTTCTTGATATTCGGGAGGTCACCGTTTTCAAGTAACCCTCTAAACACTGTGTAGGGTGCTCCATCAATTAAAATAAAAACCAAGCGTTTGAAGGAACGTTCGGTTGATGCCATTATTCCCCCGTATTACTACGTGATAATGCGTGGAAAAAATCAAATTTGTTCTACTATGAATCCTTTCCTTGGGTATAAGTTTCCCAGAGTGCTTTCGGATTTTCGACAGAGAGGCCAACATTCCCACATTCACCGCAGACGGTTGCGCGCAACGCTTCTCTGTGAGCCTTCTTAAAAATCATAGCATCGGGGTTACCCTCTACTTCGACTTCAACATCTTGTCCCATTCCTGCTTCGTAGCGATCCCGAATTCTCAAATTAGGCATGACCTTCTCGGATCCACACCTGCCACATTTCATCGCTGTCATTTAGCTATGCCTCCATATTTCAGTATTTCGTGCTTATACAAACTATTATATCCTGAATCGTCAGCAGTGTCAATCTCTCTAATTCGAGAGCATAGACTCCCTGTAGCATAGGAGACCGTTAGCCTGTGCTATACGTATCAAAATTTAATTTGACAATCTATTATGTAATGTTGTATAATAATTACATGTAATTAAGTTATATGTGTTTAAAGAACAAAGGAGATTTTACAATGTCAGAATATGAAGGAAAACACGGGAGAAAAAGACACCGTGAAAGAAGAAGAAAACATAAGCGCGAAAAGGGAGAACGAAAAAGAGATAATGTCGTAATGGTCAGGGTCGATGAGGAGAATCTGAATCGGATTGACGAGCTTGTGGAGACCGGACAATTTAACAGTCGTTCTGAAGCGACGGCGTTTCTGATCAGTGAGGGCATCAAAGCCAAACAGCAGATGTTCGAGCAGATGGCAGATAAAATTTCTCAGATTCAAAATTTAAGAACTGAGCTGGAGGCAATGATTGCCGAAAATACAAAAGCGTCCGAATCTATCGGGCAGAATGGAGAAAGTCGATGACGCGAATCACTGTCGCGGCTGCGTTAATTTTCTGTTTTCTTGTCGGGACTTCGGTGCTGGCGCAGCAACGAAATCGAACTGAACCAAAAGTGCCTGAAGGCGTAACGGTACATCGGAATATTGCTTATGTTACCGATGGGCACGAACGTCAGAAACTGGATCTCTATGTGCCGGACACGGGAGGAAACCTACCGCTCATCATCTGGGTGCATGGGGGTGCTTGGCTCGGTGGCAGCAAGGAACGCTACGCACCGATGGAATATCTCAAATCGGGCTATGCGGGTGCGAGTATCGGCTACCGTTTGAGCCAGCACGCTATCTTTCCAGCACAAATCGAAGACGTGAAAGCCGCGGTGCGGTGGATCCGCGCGAATGCGGAAACCTATCGTCTCGATCCGAATCGATTTGCGGCATGGGGTTCTTCTGCGGGTGGTCATCTCGTTGCTATGCTCGGCACAGCCGGTGATGTAACCGAATTTGAAGTGGGTGAAAACTTGGAAGTGTCCAGTCAGGTGCAAGCCGTCGTCAATTACTTCGGACCCACAGATTTCCTTCAGATGGACACGCATCGCCTCCCAGATGGATTGGTTCATGACGCCCCTGATTCGCCAGAGTCTAAATTGGTCGGTGGCCCCATTCAAGAGCATGAGGACCGTGTGGCACGAGCGAATCCTATCACCTATGTCTCCAAAGACGATCCACCTATTCTGATTATCCACGGGGATCAGGATAAACTTGTTCCGTATCACCAGAGCGTGTTATTGAAAGACGCTCTCGAAGCGATAGGGGCACCGGTTGAGTTTTATAGGGTAGAAGGCGGCGGTCACGGTTGGTTTAAGGATCCAAAAGTCCCAGAATTAACAAAAACCTTTCTTGAAAAACATCTGAAGCCATAATGTAGTACGATTTCCGATTGATGAATATATCTGTCTTTTGTGGCATAGACTGTTAGTCTGTATGAGTGCGATGCACAACCTAACAGGTTATGCTACAAAGAACTCCTTTTCCACTGACCAGTTTACTTGTCTTTATGGGTGCCCATCAGCAGGAAATGTATGAGAACGTCCAAGCACGACCTAACGCGCGGAAGCATTCCAAAAGCCCTCCTACGATTGGCGATCCCTACCTTTGTCAGTCAACTCCTTCAAGATTTGTTTAACATCGTTGATATGATTTTCGTTGGTCGGCTCGGACCCGGAGCCCTCGTTGCTGTCGCGGTCAGTGGGAATTTGCTGCGGCTCGTGAGCATTCTGGCACACGGTATCTCGACGGGGACGATTATTCTTGTGTCTCAGTTTATCGGTGCCAGGAAGCGTAGAGAAAGCGAGGATATTGCCATGCAATCCTTGATGCTTAACGTGGTTTGTGCGTTGGGCATCGGGGTGTTAGGCTATCCGTTAGCGGAATTTGGGTTGTGGTTAATGGGTGTCGAACCGGAAGTCATTCCGTTGGGTGTTCCCTATCTTCGCGTGATGCTGCTGGGTGGAGTGGTGATGTTTCTCTCCCGCACCCTCACTGCAATTTTTCGCGGTGCCGGGGATGCGATGACACCGATGGTGGTCCTAATTTTTTCTTCGGTTGTTAACATCGTTTTGGATCCACTGCTCATCTTTGGGATCTGGGGATTTCCACGACTCGGCGTGGTCGGTTCGGCGTATGCGACGGTGATTGGTCGCAGTCTCGGCGTTGTTGTCCTTCTTTATCTCTGTTTTAGAGGATATAGTGTGATTTCTCTGCGTCATGTTCAACGGCGCCCGAACTTTTCACTGTGGGGTCAAATCATGCGTTTGGGAATTTTTACGTCCATGCAGGCGTTGTTGCGGCACGGTTCACGCGTGTTGTTTATTCGGATTGTCGCTGTCTTTGGCACGAATCCCGTTGCTGCCTACGCTATCTGTATGCGGTTACGTAGCTTGGTTATGCATTTTGGGACTGCCTTCTCAAACGCGACAGCACCGATGGTTGGACAGAATATCGGTGCCAACCGAATTGATCGTGCCGAGAAATCAGCGCATTTAGGAAGTGTCTTAGCAGCGGCGGTTGTTACGTTTATCGGCATCTTCTTATTCACGATCCCTCAGTTCTTCGTCGGTTGGTTCACGAACGACCCCGCAGTTATTGAGATTGGGAATGTGTATTTGCGGTATCTCGCAGCGACGTTTGCGTTCATGGTTGTCGCCAGTGTTTTAGGGCGTGCGCTCAACGGTGCTGGAGATACGAAGTCCCCGATGACGATTACAGGACTCTCTCAGTTCGGGGTTGGATTGATATTGGTGGTTCTGCTCTCCCAGTTGATAGGACTCACGGGGATTTGGTGGGGGATTGCGGTATCAAACGTTGTACAATGTCTCCTGATAGGGTACTGGTTCACGCGCGGCAACTGGAAAAATCAAAAGCGCGGCGTCGTCAGTCCAATTCGTTAAATAAAATATAACCAAAAACCGATTTCACGGAGAACGCACAAATCTAAAATCACAAACCCAATGAAATCAAGGGGCCTCATGAAGCTCCGTGAAACCTTCGTGAAAACCCCTGTTAAAATACAGTCCTGATTTCGATGTATTTCAACATAGCACTATTATTGTTTTTAGGGATGTGCTATACTCTCTGAAAACTACTTTTGGAGAGACACAATGCGACTTTTCACTTTTTCACTACTTGTTATCGTGACTGTTTTCACACTCGGTTGCGCTGAAAGTAGATTAGATGTTGTTCTTGACCAGTTGGACCGACCCACCTACGAAGTTGTTGGCGAGGTCGCAGGCTGTTACGACTATTTACTGGGTGACCTAACACAGTACTACATCGCCTTAGATAAGGTCTGTGTGGATTTATTGGTAACCGGGAAAACACTTGAGGAATTGGCTGTTGATACAACCATTTCTACAATCCTATCGGATACCGACACATATCACGCCGAATATGTAGAACTTGAGGCTTTTGTGATTGCCACCAACGATGACGGTGTAGTGATTGCAGATGTGAACAATGACCTCACCAGTGATACTCTTATTATCATTGACGATGGCACAGAATATATTGGCAATCTCACGCGAGGCAGTCAATATAAGTTTCTGGTTCAAGTTGTCATTGCTGATGTTGGCAACCTCGGTCGACTTCTTGCCGAACCGGTAGCAGTAGAGGACGAGTGATTACCTGTGAAGGTGGTGCAACGATGATTTTCGATACCACTTGTGAGGTACGATACCATCACGACAAAGAGCTAATGGAGTTACTGCGTCGCTGATTCTGTAATCGTGAGTATCTGGTTGGGCACGACATCTCGGATTGTATCCACGACCCCGCTGGGCCAGCTCACCTCAATACTGTCGATGCGTTTGTGGGTACCGATGCCAAAATGCAGGCGTAAGTCGTTTTGAGAGAGATAACCCGACCCACCCCGTACTTCATCAATCTGAATCGAATCGCCGGTCTGAATTTTTACCCGTGCGCCGATACCTGCCCGATTGCTCCGCGTCCCAATCGTATGAATCAGAATCCAATTGCCGTGATTTTCACTATCGTTGCGAAGGAGTTGCGGGGTATCATTGGCGTTGGAGATTAGCACGTCCAAGTCACCGTCGTTATCGTAATCCCCAGTGGCAAGACCTCGACTCACCTCGCGTGCCTGTAACCCACTTCCGGCTTTCATTGAGACATTAACAAAGCGTCCCTGTCCGTTGTTAATCAAGAGGTAGTTCTGCTGCGGATAGGTCGTTGTGTCGTCGTATTGTTCGACCGTGTCTTGAAGATGACCGTTGGCGATGAGCAGGTCTTTGTCCCCGTCGTTGTCTACATCGAAAAAATCGGCACCCCAACCGACATAGGGGAGACTCTCAGCCATACCCGCCACAAACGATACATCTGTGAAGAAGCTGCCGTTATCGTTGCGATAGAGGGCATTCGGTTGTTGCTGATAGTTGACGGCGATGAGGTCTAAGCGGCCATCATTGTCATAATCTCCAAAATCGACCCCCATTGTTCCCTGTACGTTCCCGTTTTCGTCAGCCTCCACGCCTGCCATCCAGCCGACATTTGTGAATGTCCCATCACCGTTGTTGTGATAGAGAAAATTCTCCCCGGCATCGTTGCCGACATAACAATCTACGTCTCCATCGTTGTCGTAATCCCCGAACACGACTCCCATCCCTTTTCCGTCTTTATTATAGACTCCGGCAGTGGTGGTGACATCGGTAAACGTGCCATCGCCATTATTGCGATATAAGGTGTCTGGTGAACCTTCAAAGCTTTCCGGTGGGCAGTAAGTCGCCACGCCTTTTTGTGTGCAGTTGATATGCGTTTCAAAGTCAAAGTCGATGTAGTTAGCGACGTACAAGTCAACAAAGCCGTCGCTGTCATAATCGGCGAAGGCGCAGCCAAGACTCCAACGGTTGTCTCCGACCCCGGCGTACTGTGTGACATCCGTGAAAGTGCTATCGCCGTTGTTTCGGTAAAGCACATTCGCACCAAAATTCGTCACATATAAATCCAGATCGCCGTCGTTGTCGTAGTCAGCGGCAGCGCAAGCCGCACCGTAACCGGTATCTCCAACGCCTACTTGTTCCGTGACATCCGTGAAAGTGCCGTCGCCGTTGTTATGATAAAGTCGATTGGTGGGGAGTGTAGGTGAATGAGAGCCGGGCAAATCTGCGCTGTTAACGAAATATATATCCAGCAAACCGTCGTCGTCATAGTCAAAAAAAGCGACACCCGATCCAACCGTTTCCAAAAAATACCGCTGCCCGCTCCGGCCGTCAACGTGCTGAAACTGGATACCTGCCTCTTCTGTGACAGCAGTAAATGAAATTTTACCTTCGGTATCCGCCCAGCAGAAGGCATTAATTAAACAGGTTGTGAGAAATAGACAGATTGTGTAGCGCATAATAGGCTGTCAGCGATTAGCCATTAGCAGTCAGCAAAGAGATGTTTGATTAACCGAAAGTCTCTTTTACTAATAACTGACGGTTGTTGGAATCACCTCAAGATTAGTCTGACTCCTTCTTTTTCGCCTCGCGCACCTGATGAAGGTATGCTTGTGCCTGTTTGTTATCGGGTGTCAGTTTAAGAGCCTTCTGAAAAGTGGCTTCAGCCCGATTATAATCTTTCATGGCAAGATAAATCGCGCCGAGCATGTTGAGATTTTGCGCATTTGGGGTCATTTCAGTCGCTTTTTCAGCGAGTTGACGGGCGATTTCCAGATGGTGCGCAGATTCGTTTGGCTGATCGGACTGTTGATATAGTAGACCGAGCATCAGATGTCCTTTGATATATCCCGAATTAACACCAACTGCGGTTTTGTAGACGGTAACCGCCTTACTGCCCTGTTGATTCTGAATATAGAGTGCGGCGATTTTATCGTAAGCCTCCATCAGAGAGGCATCTTTGAGGATCGCGGCTTTATACTGCTCAAACGCTTTTTGGGGTTGCCCGTGGTCTGCGTAGATTTTCGCAAGTGCCATATAACCGTCAGGGTCGTCCGGTTTTTCACGAATTTTCTGCTGTGCTGCATCGAAGGTGTCTTGAAATTTCCGAATTTGCTGTGCAATCTCGTGTTGCTGCGCTGCCGCTTCAACCTGTCCGAGACGGAAGTAGCAGCGAGCGAGGTTGTGGTGAAGCGCGAGGTCTCCCTGACGGTGCGGGAGCACACGCTCATATTCGAGAACCGCTTTCTCATACTCGCCGATCTGCTGATAGACAAAGCCGAGTTCAAATCTTGCTGGTGTGTAATCGGCGTTAATTGCCAGCACCTGCTGAAAATCGGCGATTGCCCTCTCATACTCTCCCTGTTTAGTGTAGACGATGCCGCGATTACAGTGTATCTCTGGCGATGGCAACTTCAGTTCAATCGCCTGTGTATACGTTTCCAGCGCAAGGTCAAACTTGAACTGAGCGAGGTAGATGTTGCCCAATCCGAGATATGCTTGCGGCAACGTGGGATCTAATTCGATGACCTTCTGATATTCGCGGAGTGCCTCATCGAAGCGTTGCTGGTTGACAAACATCTCCGCTTGTCGATAGTGCTGTAGCAACAGTTCGGAGCGTTGGGCACTCACTGTGAAGCTTGAACAAAAAAGGATAAAAGCGGTTAGGAACAGATGTCTCATTGATGTGATTGCTTGATTTGACCCCAAGTCACAGGGAGTTTGCCACTCGGATCGACAGCAGCGGTCGTGCTGAAAATTATATCGCCCAACACGCCAGGACTGTTGTCATTTTCAAAATCACTCGACCACGCCATCGCGCCACCTTGTGGTGGATCGTAGACAGGATCAATATCCATTACCGTAATGTCAAATCCGATGACATCACCGTCTTCCGGTTTGATCCGTTTTCCGTAGTAGGGTTCAAATATTTTCCAAGGCATGCGCACCTCAAAAGTGTAGCTGCCTCCATCATTTTTCGCCATGATGTGTCCCTTTGCTGGACTGTTGAGCTCCAGGTCCTCGACTTGACCGTCTCTTTGAAATGCAGCACCTGCACCGCGTGCCGTCAACGGTGCAATTTCCCAATAGGTATCATCCGGTTCGTAAGTGCTAATCGCGGCAATAGCAGCGGTATCAAATTTCTTGTTTCCGAATTTTTTGGTCGGGGCATCGTGTTTCGTATCAAAACAGAGCCAATACCCTTCAAAATTCCTGCTGTCTCGTGCTGCAAAAGGTGGATCTAACTCGTTGATATCGTCATCAACGACTTCAAAGGCGAAATAGAGATTGTCATCATCCCACATGGTCATCCATGTAACATGGAGATCATCGTCGCCATCGATCTGTCCGCGGCTCACACGGTCCCCACCTTTATTTGTGTTGCGACCGGCACCGCCGCCTGCAACAATTTGATACCAATCCTGCGGTTTTGTGGTAATCTCTTGCGCGAGGCTTCTAACGATCTCCCATTCTACAAGGTCGCCATCAATAGTGATGTCTCCTCTCCTCGGTGCACTAATTGCCTCTCCACCAGAATGCGCAAACCCATCTGTTGTGAGGAGGATTAGCCAGATTGAAATAAGTGTTGCGACAAACAAACCGAGCGTTTTTTGAGCGTGAATCGTGAATTTCATGAAGTTACCCTCCTTTTTTCAAGTTTCTGGAAAGGTTTATGCTGAATTGTCTTAGAATGTTAAGGGGGAATAAGGTTTCCACCCATTTTCTGCGTAGGAAAAATAAGGGAGATAGCGGTTAATCAAGGACTGTTGTTCTCTCCAGTTTCAGATTAGGGGCAAGTCCGTTTGTAGTAGGGCAATTCATTGCCCGTTCGGGACGTGTGATGAATCGCACTACTACAAACTAACCCTTAAATCCAAGGTGGACAGACCACTATTTGTAACCGCGTTTGATCTCACCCCATCTCAATGGCAATTTGCCTTCGGGGTCAACAGAAGTTGCACTGCCGACAACCTCAGTGGAAATCATGAGATCGCCGAGTACACCCGGGCTATTATCGTTTTCAAAATCGCTCGACCATGCAACTGCGCCACCAAGCGGTGCGGCATACGTGCCGGGAGCGTCCCCGTCAATATCTGTGATTGTGATGTCGAATCCGATGACCAAACCGTCTGTAGGCGCGAGGGCTGCACCGAAAAACGGCTCAAAAATCGACCAAGGAAGACGCATCTCAGCGGAATAACCTGACCCTGTTTTCTGACCGGCGACGTGTCCGTTAGCGGGTTCGCCTAACTCTGGATCCAAACCGGCGCTCAAGGATTGTGCCCATGCCCCAATCCCGTCTGTCGTTAAAGGGGCAAATATCCAATAGTGGTCGTCCGCTTCATAACTGCTGTTGTTGGCGACGTGTCTCGTTTCAAACTCGTGGTGTGGAAACTCGAATACAGGGGCATCGTGCTTGGTATCAAACAGCAACCATATCCCGTCAATGTCTCCAGTCCGAGTGGCGAGATCGTTGGCATAAGCGTGTGTGGTATCATCGGTCACATCAAACGCGAAATAGAGGTAGTCGTCGTCCCACAGCGTCGCCCAACGCGCCAAGAAATCGTCGTCACCGTCGAATTTCCCGCGACTGACACGGAGCCCACCGTCGTTTGTGTCGGCACCTGCACCACCACCCGGAATAATTTGATACCAGTCTTGGTTATGTTTCGGATCGCGCGGGTCTACGACAATATCTTGCAGAGGGGAAGCTTCTTGAAATATTGCGTCCCATTCTGCTTCATCAAGCATGCCGTCAATCGTGATAGGCGTTTCGGTTTTTTTCGATGTTACTTCACCACCTGAATGTGCCATTACTGGCAATGTGGTTAGTGTAAATAAAACACAGCAAGCGATAGTAAATAGATTGGCTTTTATAGATAATGGTTTGTTTGGAAAAAACATTGTAAACCTCCTATGGATGATCTTTGTCCTAAAAGGCAAAGACGTTTCAGCCTTTTGTAAAGACATGCTTGATGTCTGGGTTTCGCAAGCAATAGGTACGTCGGTAAGACAAACGGACAGGATAGTTGCCATCGCGTGTCGTTGTGAGGATATTGAGATGCCTCAATTACCAGATGGCTTCTGTGGCAATTCTATGGTATGTGAAAATAAAAGTCAAGTTTTTTAATGGCTATAGCAGTTGCTGACTGCCATTAACGTTTTAAAGCAACCGAAACGCCATCACGGAGCGGGATAATCGTCGTGAATACCTCAGGCGAACTGTAGAGCAGCCGCGTTACCTCTCTAACACCGATCGTAGCCTCATGGAACCACTGCTCCTGTTCGTTAAGTCCTTCTGGAGCACTACCGGGTTCCTGCGTGACGACGCGTCCACCCCAAATCATGTTATCCGTAATAAACAACCCACCACTCCTGAGTCGCGGAATCGCTTTCCGAAACGCTTCGGGATACCCGTCTTTGTCGATGTCGTTGTAGATGATGTCAAACTCGCCTTCGGTATCGTCGATGATTTCAAGGGCGTTGCCGACGCGATAGTCGATGCGGTCTGCGATACCACTGCGCGCAAGATATCCCGCTGCGCGATCGGCGTTCTCCTGCGATCCATCGGTACAGATGATAGAGGCTTCCGGTTTTTGCAGTGCCTTTGCCATCCAATACGCCGAATAGCCGAAACCTGAACCCATCTCGAAAATCCGCGTTGGATTGGTAAGCAATACCAGCTGATGCAAAACGCGTCCGACGAGCGGTCCAACGATAGGGAAACGATTTGCGCGTGCGTGTGCCTCCATCTCTGTGAGGACTTCGTCGCGTTCAGGAATGATGCCGAGTAAGTAGTCGTCGATTGACGGGTGAAGAATATCCAAACGTTGCATAAATTACTCCTTGCTGACGAGTTTTTCTAACCTCGCCTATTTTTTAGATGCCTTCTTCTTTTCTCCAGCGTTCAAGCGGGTGTTCACGTGGCGTGAGTGGCATAGGGACCCGAGCTCCTTGCCGATGTGATTCCCATGTCGCATGTATCATTTCAAGACAATCACGACCATCCCTACCACTCGCGAAGGGGTCCCGGTCCTCTTCAATGGCTTCGATGAGATCGCGTAGCATGAGACGTTGCAATAGCAACCGTATTGAGGCTTTATCTCGTGGGTTACCTTCTTCGTCAAGGTCTTCAGCGGATAGATGCACCGGCTCCCACGCTTCTGCGGGTGTTTTGTGTTGTCCCTTGTGGATAAACATCGTCGTGCCGACACTCTCTCGGATGGCAATTCTGCCTTCAGTCCCGATAATGTCGATACCGTAGGCGTTATCGTTGGTTTCGGGCTGCGCGAGGAACTGCACATCCGCATGAATGCCGTTCTTGAAACGGAAAGCAGCGTGTCCACGCTCCCCAAGGACGAGTCCCGCGTCGCGGTCAAATGCGTGAACCTCTTGTGTGTGTTTGATGTCGTCAACGGTTGATTCGCGACCGTCCATCTGCACGAGGTGTGCGTGTGTCCACTCGACATCGCCCGCGAAAAGACGCAACCAGTCGTAGAGATGCGTGCCCATCTCCATGAGCGAATTACCTACCTTGCGTCCGCCTTTATCTGTTGCCTTCATTACAACGACATCGCCGATCTCGCCTTTTTCAATTAATGAAAGAACGTGACGGTTATATGGACTGGCGCGTTTGATGTGGTTAATGGCAAACTTGACGTTGTGTCGGTCGCAGGTTTCGACCATCTCGTCGGCTTCAATAAGGTTTAAAGCAGTCGGCTTTTCACAGAAGACGTGGATGCCACGCTGTGCCGCTGCGATTGTCGGGGGATGGTGCATGGGTGCTTGCGTTGGAACGATAACGATGTCGGGCTGCTGTGCGTCGAGCATCTTTTCGTAGTCGTCATAGATGGCTTCGACCCCGAACCGTTCGCTCCACGCCTTTGCTCGCTCTGGATTGATTTCTGCACCGGCGACGAGTTCGCAGTTCGTTTCTAACTTTACTGCTTCTGCATGCGCTCCACCCATGCCGCCCAAGCCGATAATTGCTATACGATAAGTGTTCATGGTGTCTCCAAATCGTGCTACTAAAGCGCAATTTGTCCTTGCCCTTATATTGTTTGCCCAAAAAAATATATGCTTCGTTTGCCTCTATCATAGCAACTTCAGCACCAGAATTCAACAAAAAATTGAAGAAAGAGTCATGGGGACGGTTGAATAAAAGAAGGGATGGATTATCGGGGTGTCTAAGCAAATTTGAACTATTGAAGATTAAAATCCAAATGAGCGAACCAAACCAACAATCTAATAGACAGGGCATACAACAGATGACAAAAGAACGAATTCGGATTTTAGTTGATACTTCACGCGATACCGGTTGGTCAGATGGATTGATACGAATCGAGCCGGACAGCATCTATCAAACCACTAACAACCGAAATTATCTCAGTGAAGCGGTGCTAAAAAATTACGATGTACACGCCTGGTGCTAATTGCTTTAAGATATGAGATGCTTTCAGATTCATGAAGGCTGCTGCTTTCGCTTTGGTGTTCGCCCATCCTTATGTTATCCTTTATTGTAAACCACCACAAAAAGGAGACATAAGGATGGACTTACAGGGGTGTGTAAAGTTTTTGACACTAAATCCTCAAAAATATAAATCACTAATACATTTTTAACTTTACACCCGTTAGCAAATAGAGTATAATATATCGTAAGACTTTCCAAAGAGATGAATATTGTACCAAACGACAAAATATTGGCGCGGAAACCGACACAAACGTTTTCAGAGGACTACAGAAGTTACTTACTGAATATCAACCGCTGATTGCTGACCGCTAACTCAAAAATGTTACACTTTTCGCCAAATTATTTTTTTCACAACAGAAAATTAAACATCAACGAACCCTTACGGTGACTGGGTTCTCTAACGTTACACACTATACGCCAAATGTTACACTGGTGTAACATTTTTAAGGGAAATCGCTGGAAAATATACCGTTAAGTTAAATACATATTCACGTCCGTATGATCCTACAAACCCTGATTCAGACAACTGAAAATCGAATGACTCTGGCGCAAAACGCCGGAGTTCTTGACATTTGTCAATTTTTCAAATATACTTACGTAATAGAAATTGCATCTTTGAAGTTACTCGGAGATATTCATGTTAGAGCAGAACTTTAAGATTTCGTGCCTTGTAGCAATATTGACGTTCTTGGTTGTGATAATAACACCGTCTAATTTACTGGCAGAAGGTGCTGAGAAAATGAACCTTAAAAAAGTAATATTTGAGACCGATATGTCTACAGACGTAGATGATGTAGGGGCATTGGCTGTGCTTCATGCCTTGGCAGATAGTGGAGAGACTGAGATCCTTGCTGTTAGTTTCAACGAAGTACATCCGAGTGCTGCCAACGCTATTTGTGCGATAAATACGTGGTACAACCGCGAAGACATTCCCATTGGTATCTATAAAGGTGATCTCGCTGATCCTGATGAATCCAGTTATCTGGATGCACTCGCTAATTTTCCACATCATCTCCCGACCACTCCTACACCGAGTTCTTTGGAGCTTTACCGACAGGTGCTTAGTGAACAACCCGATGACTCGGTAACAATTATCAGCGTCGGTTTCCTCAACAATCTCTACGATCTCCTGAAAACCGATTCTAACCTCGTTAAGCAGAAAGTCATCGAACTCGTGGTGATGGCGTTGGTTGTTGATGATCCGTACAACACAGTTCGTCACAATCAGATTGATAAATCAGAATATGTTATCCACAATTGGCCCACACACCTTGTTATCAGCCACTATGGAGAGTCTGTCCATACCGGTGCCAGACTTGCGGAAACAGCTGCTGAAAATCCTGTGCGTGAAGCGTATTATCGACGTTTTAACGGGCAGTATAGGGGACGTTCCAGTTGGGATCAGTTGGCTGTCTTATACGGTGTCCGCGGTGTTGGTGACTATTTCACTGAGGTCACAGAAGGCAAAGGTAGATTGTCGAATGGGTATGAATGGGAGATGAAACAAGGCTTTCGGTCTTATCTGGATCCAAAGGTGTCGGATAGTGAGTTTGTCCGTATCGTTGAAGACTTGATGATTAAACCGCCGAGAAAGTGAATCTAAAAAGCGGACCTCAATAATTTCTGTTTGTAGTAGCGCAATTCATTGCGCTTTTGTGTTTTATTATTAAAGGAACACCAACCACAATGGCAGACTTTTACACGGTTGAAAAGCGGGACGGACGTTGGTGGTTCATTACACCCGACGGTGCACCTTTCTGGTCCATCGGCATGAACCATATCGACTCGGCTGCGTTGCGGTATGTAGAGTCAGATGGCGTGTGGGAAGGCGAGTTCGCCAACAGTCATGAACAGTGGCTCCGCGCAGTCGCCGATGATCTGCGGGATTGGGGCTTTAACACGATTGGCTGGACTCAGGAAGTCGTAATTATCACTGACGGCTACCATCGGCATTCGCGACCCTTTACTTATGAGGAGTACCAATGGGCGGACATGCCTTACTGCCATCTGCTACCTTTCACTGAGGCACATCAGTGGCAGGTTGAAGTTCGTATGCCTGATCTTATGAGCCCCGATTTTGAAGAGTGGTGCGACTATGTCGCCCGCGATGAGTGCGTACGCTTGCGGGATGATCCCAAGCTAATTGGCTACTTCTACTGCGATTGTCCGCAGTGGGTGCACGCCTCGCCTACCACAAAGTGGCGCGGGTCGTTGGTCGATCCAGACCTGCTCGAATCAGAAGCGGGACGACGCGAACTCTCGGCGATTGCCGAACGTTACTATAAGGTCACCCATGACGCTATCCGTCGCTACGACCCGAACCACCTAATCTTGGGTGACCGTTGGGAAGCAAACGCAGTGCTACCCGAGGAAGTCGTCCAAGCAGCACTGCCCTACATTGATGTGCTCAGTTTTCAATGTTTTGGGACGGTAGCGAATATTGCTACGAAGATGCAACGCTGGGCAGGCTTCGCAGACCGACCGGTGCTGCTGGCAGACGCGGCGGGACATATACGCGCTCACAGTGACACAAGCTGGCCACCAACGGCGAACCGTTTGCACGATACAGACCACTATCAACAAGTGATGGACGCACTCTGGGAGATCCCACAATGCGTCGGATACCACCTATGTGGGGCATACATTCGGAACAACGCACGCAAATGCGGGTTTCGAGACCGGACAAACAGGCAGATTAACGAAACGATTGCTGGGATTCGCGTCGTCAACACTGAAATGCAGCGGAGACAGAACCTATGACACATACACTTGATACGTATGGCGGCATAACCCCACTCGACAGCGATACGCTACAAACTCCGGTTAGGATGTCTGGAAATCCTTAAAAGAGTGACAATTGCTCAGTAGAATTTTGATTTGCAATTGAAGCAGGCTTCGCCTTTTTGACGAAGATACGTTCAACAATTTCCTTTGCACCATTGACAGGATCAAGACTATAACCGCCCAACTTAATCAGTTCGGCATTGCCTTTTGGGGCATCGTCAAGACAGTTTGGATTGAGAACGAAAAGCGGTAAATCCATACTGAGTGCCGTTTTTGCGGCACTGAAGGTTCCACTCATTTTGCCTTGCTCATTTCGCTCGGGTCCTGATTCAATAACAACAACCGCCTTAGATAGTCCGCACACAAGTTTATTCCGCACCATTGCATTGCGCGCCCGCCACCTGGAATTTGGGTCAAATTGCGAAACGGCGAGTACGTCTTGATCCCAATTGAACTTCTTAAATGCACTTTTTTGATGCAGCTGCTTGATACCGTGAGGAAGTACGAGTGTTGTTGTTCCTTCCGCCTCTAATGCACCTAAGTGTGCTTCCGAATCAACCCCTTTGGCGTATCCAGAGACGATGTTTAACCCTTCGTCTGCGAGATCTCCAGCGAGTTTTTTCGCAATACGAATCCCTATATCTGATACGTTCCGCGCCCCAACGATTGCGACACTATCTGACATAAGCCGTTTCTGCCGCCCTTTAACAAATAGAATTGGTGAAATTTCAAGGATGTGTGGCTGAAGATCGGGGTGCCCGGGATAAATGATATTGACCCCTTGCCTTTTGAGTTCCTCGTACTCTTTTGACACCTTCTCTCTATCCTCTGCACGGATTTTTCCATTAAGAATTTTCGCTAATTTCGGAAATTGTGCTGAGAGTTCACTTTGGCTTCGCGGTAATATTTCTGGGTTTAGGTTGTCTGCTTCCAAGATTTCGGCAATCGAAACCAGTAATTTGGGACCTATCCCACGCGTCTTAAAGAGTCGAAACCAGAAATAATCTCTGTTAATGCTCATTTTTCTGTCCTTGTTTGGCTTGATTTTGGTAACCTCGGAGTTCATAACCTCAATTACGACCTGTCCGTGTTCGAGTGAGGGTTAAGACGAGAACATGTTGAACACCGCTCTGTTCATAGAGAGCTTTGGTTGCCTCTGTTAAAGTAGTTCCTGAGTCATAGAGGTCATCAACCAACAAAACGCATTGATTTTTCAAATCTTGGGACTGCACCACAAACGCCCCACGGAGTTGTTCACGTTTACTCTCTATGTTTGGAAGATTCTTGAGGGGTACTGTCTGCTTTACTTTCATCAGATAATCCATTCGGACCGGTACACTTAGAAGTTTCCCTATTTCCTGTGCGACTTCGGTAACAGGCTGAAAATTTCTATTTTGATCTGAGGGTGGGATCGGAAGAGTCGCCTTCAGATATGGAAGGATCGGATATCCATCAACGGCAAATTCTTCTTTAACGAATTTGGCAGCAACTTCTGCTATAGGTTGAAGTTTGGTTCTATCGTGTCGATATTTTAACTGATAGACCCATTCACCAAACTCGGGTCGTTTCGTATCATATCCTCCGCCCGGCAAAGGACGACTTGATAGTGTATGAATGTCTAAAGCCCAACCTGCTCGCCAATTACCGCGAATTTCTTGTGGGTTGATATCTGTCATAGTTCTGGCACCATTTGTGTCCTCCTGCCTTTGTGAAGAAGTATACCATGTTTTGTGAAGGGTATCAACCAAATTTCACAGCAATTCAAGCTTCTATATTGGACATCAATTGGATTTTATGTTATACTTAACGCCAAGGTTGTAAAACATACGGAGAACATCATGCCAAACATTACGGAGATGAACCCTATCGAATTCCGGGAGTTACTCCACACGCTCGTTAACGAGGAACTCTTCAAATCGCGGGAACGCCTTGCTGCATTACTCGCAAAGGAGGGTCCGCGCGAGGCACTGGATGCAGAATTCTTTCACTTCCACGGCGACTATGTAGATTTCGCCTATTGGTTAGAGGATTACGAAGAAGATCCGCTTGAAGGACTCACACAGGATACACCACTCGTTAAAAAACTCAAACGGCAGCGCGAATATGTCCTCGCTAATCGGAAGACGACTCTTAAAGAACGGAACTTCAGACGGATGGGGATCTACCTCAACAGTGATCCGATGCCAGAAAAAAAAATCACTGACTTATCAATGGAAGAATACCGAGCTTTGCTTCGCGACCTCGTCACCCAAGATATCTTCCCAGTACGTGAGAGGCTTGTTGTGCTGCTTGATAAAAATCCTTCAGATAAAGAGTTAGAAGTGGCATTTCGAGAGTTTTACGTCGCCTATGAACTTCTGGAGGGTGCTTTTGAAGATTATCACTACGATCCGGACGAAGGATTGGAATTCCGCCCGGAAGTTATTGAGAGGATTGATCAAAGTATAGCAGAAATCGAAGCTGGCACAGCAGAAACGATTTCACTTGAGGAGGTTGCTAAGGAGTTTGGGGTAAAATTGAAATGTACACGTTAGTGCTAAGATCCGGGGCGAGATCGGATATGCAGCGTTTACATCCCACAATCCGGGCAAGAGTACTCGAAAAACTGGAAAATTTATGTGCAAATTGGGATGAACACCCGAAAAAAGCATTGAAAGGTATACACAGAGGCAAATTCAGTCTAACAGTTGCCAAACATTATCGAGTCCTTTACTCCTTCAATGCAAGAACCCAAGAGGTTTTTGTGCATGAAGTTGGGCACCGTAGCAATGTTTATTAACGTGAGCTTGAAAATAAATCTGTAGGTCGGGTAGAGCGGTAAATATACACGAAAAACCCTATAATGGGCACAAATATGTCGTTTTCAAGGCACATTCTGCCTAAATAGCAGGAGCGAAACCCGACATCCTACGTTTATCAAACTCACGTTTTATTCGGTGCAAAATCGCGGATTTGTAGGATTAGATGTTTCCTCATACATCTATCCGATACACACGAACAGCCGTATCGTGAAACAGCGCAGCACGTTCACTCTCCGAATATCCCGATGACAACCGTTTGAACGCATTATACATCACATTGTACGAGAACGAAACCTTATCAACAGGGAAGTTGCTCTCGAACATACACCGCTCTGGACCAAACTGATCAATACAATAGTTCATAAAGGGGGCCATAGATTCCGCCAACTCTTCAGAGCCAATTGGTTCTTCCCGTTCGTGCCAGTCAAAACCCGTACGAGGCATCCCAATACCACCAAGTTTCATGTGAACGTTCGGACACGCCGCGACTGCAGCGATGCCGTCCCGCCAATTCGCCAGCACCTCGTCATCCTTACCGCCGTAAGGACCGACCCGTAGCAAACCGCCAATATGGTTTGAGATAATCGTCAAATCAGGGACGGCTTTCGCAAAATCAGCGAGTTCAGGGAGTTGTGGCGCGTACATCCAAGCCTCAAAAGACATCCCCATACCTGCCAACACCCGCGCCCCTGCTCGGAAGTCCTCACGCTCTAGTTGTCCTTCTGCTCTGTAAGCGGACGCGCCTGCTATCTCCGGGTGTGGGTCCCAAGTGACAGAATGGCGAATCCCTCGAAACCGATTCGGGCTTGCCGCTTGTAGTGCCTCCAGTACGGGTTCGACGCGCTCACCGAGGTTCAAGTTCGCATGTCCAACAATCGCAGCGGCAGCGCGACTCGTGCCGTATAGACCGCTCGCACTCGCAGCCGCCAACCCTTGCACGAATTCAACCTCACCGACAGGACGCATTTCCGCCGGTCCATCGGCTCGGTACATCGCTCTCGCCTCAACGAATACAGTAGAGCGCACATTGTGTCCGCTATTGATGTCTGCTATCAACTCGTGGAGCAAGTAGCGTTGGTAAGGAATCCGCTCGGTTCGGAAATCCCAAAAGTGGTGATGTGGATCGCAGATAGGGATCTCTGGTTCCAGTGTCGGTTCTTCGGTTAAAGCGAGCCAGTCATTATCTCCATAAGGCATTATGAATACCTCCATCTCTACAGTCAATTCGGGTTGTCATTTTGCGATTAAAATACACTGTAGAGCATTTGGGAGTTTTTGTCAAATAGGTTTTTGGAGTGCCGTTCATTGGGTTTAGATGGTTTTATGCTACGCTTTCCTTGCCTATGAAATGCTTTTATGGCATAATAATTGCGGGAATGGCGTGATTTTAGTATTAATCATTGATAAAACGAAAGATTTAGTTCTTCAGCGGTGTTCCTAAAAAATCACGATAATTTCGTCTGTGAGAACTTCGTGAAGTTTTACATATATTAAGAAGTTTTCATAAACTAAGGGGGTGCGTATGTTTTCAGAAGCGTCACAAAAATCTGAAAGTCAAAATGGGCACGGGTTTGGTACAGCTCCTGTTTTTTTAGCTTCAATTAGCACAATCCTCGGTGCTATCCTTTTTTTACGGTTCGGTTACGCTGTCGCGCATGCTGGGCTCTGGGGGACACTTATGGTTGTTCTGCTTGGGCATTTGGTGACAGTCCCTACCGTTTTGGCAGTGTCTGAGATTGCGACAAATCGCCGAGTCGCTGGCGGTGGTGCGTATTATATTGTGAGTCGTTCCTTCGGTGCGAGTATCGGAGGTTCGATCGGCATCGCGCTGTATATTTCGCAAGCGATCTCGGTTGCTTTTTATATTGTCGCTTTTGCGGAAGCCTTTCAACCAGTTTATGAATGGGTTGAGGCTACTTATGGCTTTGGTTTAGATGCGCGCTGGGTAAGTATTCCTTGCACGTTCCTGATGTTGGTGATCATGCTGACGAAAGGGGCAGGCGTAGGGGTACAACTTCTCTGGTTCGTCTGCGTAATGCTTGCGGTCTCAATTCTGGCTTTCCTATTTGGTGAGGGGCCCGACTCTATACGACCCGAGGGGTTGAATCTTACGGCGCGGATTGAAAATCCGGATGGTTTTGGGACGGTTTTCGCGACCTGTTTCCCTGCCTTTACAGGCATGATTGCGGGCTTGGGGTTGTCGGGAGATCTAAAGAATCCTCGGCGGAGTATACCTCTCGGCACAATCGGCGCGACGTTCGGCGGTATGGTAATATACGTCCTTGTTGCTGTCAAATTGGGACAGAGTGCCACACCTGAGGCACTGGATGAGGACCAATTTATCATGGCGCAAGTCGCCCTCTGGAGTCCGGCAATCTATATCGGATTAGGCGCAGCCGCACTATCCTCTGCCCTCGGTTCAATCATGGTGGCACCAAGGACGCTGCAAATGCTCGCCCGTGATAACGTCTTTCCGATTCCGAGACTGAATCGTCTGATGGAAACCGGTGTGGGAAAAAGTCAAGAACCCGTGTACGCGACGGGTGTGTCGGGTATTGTTGCTATAGTGTTTGTTGTCATAGGCGATGTGGACTTTATCGCCCAAATTTTGAGTATGTTTTTTATGGTAACTTATGGAGCCCTCTGTGCGGTATCATTTCTTGAGCATTTCGCAGGCAATCCGTCTTATCGTCCGACCTTTCATTCTCGTTGGTATTTGTCTCTGCTGGGGACCGTGATGTGCGGGCTGATGATGGTTCAGATTAGCGCGTTCTATGCCCTGATTGCGCTCGTCCTCATGGGTGGCACCTACATAGGGCTTCGCCGCAGCCGTCAAGACGAGCGCGACTTTGCCGCAATCTTTCAAGGAACAATGTTTCAGCTAACCCGTTGGTTGCAGACGACCCTCCAAAAAAGTCGGGCTATGACCTCTGAAGGTGGATGGCGGCCTTCGATCGTCGCCGTTTCACGTTTAGGGGAACATCGACTTGGGCATTTCGACTTGCTCCGGTGGATCTGCCACAGACACGGTTTCGGACACTTCGTTCAACTCTACCTTGGGGATTACACATTTCCAAACGAGATAAAGGCACGCCTCCACGTTGATGAACTCATTAAACGGACGGAGGTCAGTAGAGCCAGCGTTTTCGTTGATACCCTGATTTGTCCAACGTTTCAACTTGCAATCACACAAATAGCACAGATGCCGGGGATTTCGGGGTTGCCTAACAATACCATACTCTTTGAGTTTGATGAGGAGACTCCAGAGGAAATTGAGGAGATCAAACAAGGCACGCGGATCGCTGTAAATTCGCTTTTCAATATTCTAATCCTCAGATCCACGGGGTACCGCTTCGGTTATAAGTCCTCCATCCATGTCTGGGTGACAGAGGAGAATCTAAATAATGCCCCGATGATGCTCTTGCTGGCGTATATTATTATTGGACATCCCGACTGGAAAGGCGCAGAGATTAGACTCTTCGCTTGTTCCGATTCCAGAGACGCTGAGCGAGAAGCGGACAAACTCTCGACCCTCATGATAGAAGGACGATTGCCAATCTCGATGCAAAATGTGACATCAGTTTCCTATGACAGTTTGGAATCATTGGAAGACGAAGTGTCCCATCAATCCGCTCAGGCTGACCTCGTCATCACAGGATTAACCGGCGAAGACCTTAATTCTGATGACTTGTCTCAAATACTCCAGCGTTATGATGAAGTGAAAGATGTGTTGTTTGTGCATTCTATCGAACAGATTGTCATCGACTGATAAGGAAAGTTATGAAGTGTGCTAAGGTTGTTAGTTGTAAGTTATTAAGAGGTAATTAGAAATGATAAAGCGAGCAGATAATCGTGAGCCGCAAAGATCGCTTGCGAAAAGCAGCAAGTATACTAAAGTCGGCTTGCCCCCTTCAGGCAACGAGTGGAAGAATTCTGTAAAGTTGGGACGCAATCTGAAACAACTTCACAACTTTACAGACTTTAGAACACTTTACGGATTTTCTAATGTCTGTGTTTTGGTGTTACTGCTCCTGTTTATAGTTATGGGATGTGGGACATTAGCAACTGATCGGCAATCCGATGTACCCTTTGAGGATTCCCAAACGGGTTCGGCACCTGTAAAGACGTGGCCCACGGAACGGACGCTCGTCAGTAACGAAGTTAACTGTATTGCTGCAGATGCAGACAATGTATGGATTGCGACAGCGAGGGGAGTTTCGCGCTGGGATCGCCAACAGGACAAGTGGTTCCACTATACAATGGAAGATGGGTTGGCAAACGATATGGTGAATGCTGTTGCTGTTGATGGGCAATGGGTTTGGTTTGCTACGGATGAAGGGGTGAGCCGTTACGATGTCCAAACAAACGCTTTTTCGACTTTCCGAACCATTGACGGTTTGGCGAGCGACCAAGTCTCTTCTGTTGCAGTGGACGGAAACTACGTGTGGTTTGGGACATCCGATGGGTTGAACCGTTATGACAAAACGATAGATAGTTGGGCGGTACGCACTCGGAAAGATGGCTTAGTCAGCAAAGTAATTACAACGATCGCAGTCGAGCCGGAGTACGTCTGGGTCGGCACCGATAGAGAAATAAATCCTGATCCACATGGATGGGATGAGGATCCAAGGTTCAGCAGGGGTGGGGTGAGTCGCTATCATCGAGATACCGATTCTTGGAATAACTATACCAAATCAGATGGTTTGATAGGCAGCCAGATTGCTACGATTGCGGTGGACGATGACAGTGTTTGGTTTGGCACGCAAAACGAGGGGGTCAGTCAATACAATCAGGTTGACCAAACGTTCATCAAAACGTATACGAAAACTGATTTGCTCAGAAGCAATATGATTACCTCGATCCGGGCAGATGGGTTCCAAGTCTGGTTCGGAACTGCTAATGCGGGTGTGCATCGGTTCATTAAACCTGTCAACACATGGGTCCACTACACGAGAGCAGATGGATTATCGAGCAATCATGTCAGCTGGATTACAACACAAGGTAACGATGTCTGGTTCGCGAGCAAAGAGGATGGTGTGAGCCGTTTTGATAAGGTAACCGGTGAGTGGACGCTTTACAAACAAGCCGATTTTCTCACCGACAACGACGTACGGGATATAGCGCGCGACCCGGATGGAAACTTTTGGGTTGCGACAGTCGCAGGGATTTCGATTTACTCACCGCAAACGCACAGTTGGGAAACGATTTCCAAAGAAGATGGATTGCCAACTTCCTATATCACATCAATATGTATTCAGCTAAGCAGTCGACAGTCGCCAGTCGCCAGTAATGCTTCTCTGGAAACTGATAACTATTCCATTTGGATCGGGACCGATCGCGGGCTTGGGACACGGGCATCTTTGGGCGGTGAATGGACATTTCGGATCCCATCTCGTGAGAAAACACAAGGTGAAGCTTTCGTGACATCCGTTGATGTGGATACTGCATCGCCGAGCCACTACCTTTGGCTCGGTACGAGTCTCGGTCCTGCGGTGTATGATACAATTTCTCAAGTATGGACGCAGCTTGCCCTACCAGATACGCCTAAAGACCCACTTATATCATCTGTACTCGCTCGCGATGCCAATGTTTGGTTTGGCGGTGCGGAAGGTGTTTGGCGGTATTCGATTGAAGATGAGAAGATGCACTCGGCCGCCGACGGTCTTCCGAATTCTTACGTTAATGTGCTGCTTACTACAGATTCGGGGTTACAAACCGCTCCCACAGGACAGACACTTTGGGCAGGGACACGTCAAGGGCTGGCAAAGTATGACAGCACCCGCCAGTCTTGGCTTCCACTCTCCTTTAATAAACAGTTGCCCTCTCCCAATGTTACCGCACTTGCCTTTCAAGATGGCGTCCTTTGGATCGGCACACCACACGGTCTCGGCAGTTACACAATCGCTTCTGATTCTTGGAATTCCCTCTCAAACGTGCCCTATAGTATTCGCGACATCCTCTGTGAGGCGGATGGAACACTTTGGTTGGCAACAGATATTGGTCTGGTTGAATATGAGACGCAAAGTGGGAGAGAGGTAGCACATCAGTCCCGTCCAGTGCGGGAGCCGTTCCTTGAAATCAAAGTCTCGAACATCAAGTTCGATGGCGATTACATCTGGTTCAGTAACTGGGGAGCTTCACCCAATGGTGGTATTGTACGATTTCATCGGCCAACAGAGACGTGGCGGCGTTTTACACGCTTAGATATTCTGAAGTCTACGCAGAAAAGATCCATGACACTCCTGCGTTGGACCTATGTGGATACGGACGCAGTCTGGTTCACGACAGACTACGGTATTCTCCGTTACGATAAAATGGCGGATACATGGCAGCATTTTACGACAGAGGATGGACTCTCTACAGACGATTTAAGTAAAATTGCTGTGAGTGAACAGAGTGTCTGGGTCATTCCGATGATAGGTTTGGAATTAAACCATTATAGTAAAACGACTCGGACATGGGAAGTAGTTGAAGAGGATAGGCATGAGCAGATTGAACGTGTAAATGCACTTGGGGTTGATGGACCAAATGTCTGGTTTGCATCTGGGCGTGGACTCACTCGGTACAATGAGATTACCCGTGAATGGAAAGACTTCGGTCCAAGGGATGGACTCGCCGGTAGAGGCGGAGAGTGGATTACTGTAGATGACGATTTCATCTGGGTTGCGCGTTCGGAATGGGACAGAGGTAGCAACCGTCCATTGTCGCGGTACGATAAGAAAACAAAAAAATGGACAACCTTTTCAACGAACGATGTACTTGCTTCGAGGACCATTAGACGCATTATTGCAACAGAGAAGGACGTATGGATACTCTATAGACCTTGGGAAGATGTAGGAGTTACACGATACGATAGGCGGAACAAAGAGTGGACGACAATCAGATCCGGACGCGGAACGCTTGAACTGGCAGCCGACGAAGATTATCTATGGTTAGCTGCACCCAACAGTGGGCTTCGGCGATTCCATTTCGCTTCTGGTACTTGGGCAGCGTTTAGAGATATCAAAGGCCTACTCCATAACCATGTCGGTGAGTATGGGCTTGCGGTTGATGAAGACTACGTATGGGTCGGAACCTTGCGTGGGCTTTCCCGCTATGACAAGCGGAAAGAATCTTGGACACCTTTGACATCATTGCCAACGCTTGTTGGTCGGACTGTTCGGACAGTTGATACAGATGAACGTTTTGTCTGGGTCGGAACTGACAAAGGTATGTCCCGCTATGATAAATCCTTGGGGACTTGGAAGAATTATCGGCAGGAAGGTGGATCCGAAAATATAGAAACCCATGGCGGCCACTGGCATGAGCATCGACGCAAAAAGAGAGACACGCTCTCCGATGACGTTGTGAGCTCTATTGTAACCGATGAACAATATGTCTGGGTCGGGACACGCGATGGGGCGAACCGCTTTGATAAATTAGCACTCCGGTGGGATCAGTACAAAACTGAGCATGGGTTGCCTGCCAATAATATAACCTCTGTCAGCAGTGACGGCGATAGCATCTGGGTTGGCACTAACTCTGGGATTGGAAAATATCCTCGCACAGCGGATGACCTTAATGCTTGGATCACCTATACGTCGGGAACCGAAATCCAGCCTTCCGCTATATCTAAGGAGTTCGCAGAATCGTTAGTTACCGATCAAATTTGGTGTATCACGGCAAGCAAGAGACACGTCTGGGTCGGGACACGCCGAGGGGTCAGCAAGTACGACATCGGTAGAGACACTTGGAAGACAATCACAGTGGAAGATGGGCTTGCAAGTGATGAAGTCAGTTGTATCGCTATTGATGGCGATCGGGTCTGGTTTGGCAGCGATCGTGGTGTGACGCTCTATAATGAAAAGACGAATATTTGGGATGCCTATACAACAGAAGATGGGCTCGCCAGCAACAAGGTTACCAATATCGGTGTGGATGGCACGGAACTGTGGATCGGCACCTATAATGCAGGCGTCAGTCGGTTTAATCAGTTGACGGATAGTTGGACGACTTACACCCGAGAGGACGGTTTAGCACATAACGGTATCCTCTCCGTGGCGGTAGATAACACCTATGTTTGGTTTGGCACATATCGTGGATTGAGCCGTCTTGATAAACACACAGGAACCTGGACAACCTTCACGGAGTCCTACGGACCGGAGGATATTTTGAGATAGCCGTCAGCCATCAGTTTGTGGTATGTAAAGTGTGGGCAACCGCTATAAGGTTTCTTGCCGATAGCCGATAGCCGATAGCCGATAGCCAATACGATATGGAAATAAATACAGACAACCGAAAGTCCTGGCTCGGTCCTTATTTTTCTGTTAAAAGTTTCCTTTTTTTCTTAAAAGTCTTGCTTTGTTGTTCCCTCACGTTCCGGGCTGAGGCAGAGGATGTGTACAGTCTATTCGGCAAGTTGTTTCTTTCTGGACGTGTCGAGTATGATTTCACAAACAGACGGAACTTCCTTGCAGATACGGAGGAAGAACGCGTTAGACAAGACCGTTTTGATTTTGATCGTCTCTTTCGGCGGGGTTTCCACAGTGTCATGGTGATTGAGGAGACAGCGGGTAGCGTCAAAAATATCCTGAGTCTCGGAGAAGTCCCGACGACCTTCACAAAATTCACCTTTGATCAGATTGACTTAAGCGGTGTCCGTTGGGAGGTCCGCTCGAATCGCACCGATTGGACAATTCTCATGGTCCCTGGATTGCTTAACCGACTGAACGGACAAGAGGGGACAATGGAAGGGTCAGGTATCGGTTTACGTGAGGTTACAAAGTTTGGAAAATCGCAGTTAGGACTCTCTTGGTACTTCCGCGAAACACCCGTATGGGCGGTGGATTTGGAAACCAATTTTACCAACTACGGTATAAAAGCAGAAGTGGCTGTTACACCGAAAAGCGCGTTGCGGAAAAACTTGCGGTCGCGCTTTGATGCGACAACGACCGTTTTCAAAGCCTTCCAAACCGTTGGTGATGCCATCTTTCAGGCAGAAGTGTTTCGCGTCGGCCCACGGTTCGATGCCTCTCGTTCAGTTGGCGATAATGACGATCAAGACCGCTACTCCGATAACACACCGCTTGATCCTCCCTCCCTGATTATCCCCGGAGACCTTGATAAGAATAACAACGGTATCTTCGACTATGAGGATGATATTCTGCTTTTTGATGTTGACGAGGATTTCCTTGATGAGAGCGATCGGAACAACAACGGCATTCGGGACGAAGAGGAGAATGATAAGGATCCGAATTATGAATTCGATGTTGGACTTCAAGGTGTACGGCTTTTCATGAACCGCAAGATCAGTCAGCAGACGAGTGTTGTTGACTTGGATTTGGGGTTTCAAATCGAAGAAAATATCAGACTCAGAAATACGCCAACTTCAACGAAAGCGTTCGCTAATCTCGTTTATCAAAAAGAACTCCCACACGCCTCTTCGCTCGTTTTTGAGAATGAGCTGAAGTTGGTGAAAGATCGAATCCCTGACGAAACGTGGTATTACGCTGGATTTTTAAGTAGGCAAGACGAACACCTCTATCGATCACAGCCGGAAGTCTGGGAGATGGAAGAAGATGGTGATGTTCAGTTCTTTGGTGTTGATGGCGGGACTGAAGTCGAAAAACGACGCAAGGATCCGCTGCTGATGCAGAACGACCTGATTAACACTGCCAAAATCACTTGGGAATACTTAGGAATTGACCGGATGGTCACCACAGCTCGCGCTAAAGTTCAGTACGACTACGACTTTGATAAAGACAACCAGCATTACGAAGTGGGTATCTTCAAAACCTTGTACCGTATGCGTCCTACCAAGTCGCTTGAGATTAGCCCAATGTTCAAGTACACTGTCCGTAATGGCTTCCGAATGGCGGAGGACCGGTTGGAATACCTTTCCCTAACTGGAGAGATTGACGGTGAGGAGGTCTCCCGTCGCCTCCGACTACGCCAAATTGAACGCGCAAATGTCCGCGATATGGCACCCGCACTTATCCTCAAGGTTGTCTACCAGTTTACGAAAACCATCAAGCTAACCGGTGGGGGGCAAATTCTCTTGTTCAATGATATGCGTGAGAACGATAACGATTTTGTCCGTCAAGCCTTGTTGGCTGAAATGGAGAAGAGTTTTGTCGCTTACGAAAAGCGGATGTTTCTGCATATCGGTGCGCGGTACATAGATCAACGGGCAATCGGTGATGTTAACGACCAGAATTACATGGAAATTTTTGTGCGTGTCTTTGGGAGATTCTAAAAAGGGGAAATACATATCCCAAGGAAGTTACAAACTATGTTTGTCCCAGTTGTAGATAAGAATCAAAAGCCATTGATGCCTACACGTCCTTCCAGGGCAGCGAAGCGAATAAAATCAGGCAAGGCAACACCGTTTTGGAGCAACGGCGTATTCTGTGTAAGACTCAACAGAGAACCTTCAAAACGATGTAATCAAGAGATTGCTGTGGGTGTAGACCCTGGCAGCAAAAAAGAGGGCTTTACCGTCAAATCGGCATCACATACCTATTTCAATGCGCAGGCAGATGCCCATAACAAGGTGTGCCAGAAAGTTGAAAAGCGTCGCGAACTAAGTCCGTTCTTTGCGATTTTACTTGCGCTCAACTGCCTGGTTTTTGCTGCACACACAGAGGAGGAAATTATGCGTAATCAAGGAACCGCCAAGGCGTTGATTGTAGATATGGTGCATGCAGCGGGTAGCGATTTAGAGATCAATGTCAATCCATTGTCGGATAGCCAGAAAAGGTCCAGATTCCCTGGAGCAAACGAAGTGATTCAAGAGTGGATTAAGGAGAACGGGGAATCGATCATCAATACTCGCGGTGGTCCATTTGAACCCACCGACCAATACGTCACAACCTACAAGGATGGCAGAATCTACGTTCATGTGCTTTCTTGGGCTGGAAAGAACAATATCACGCTTCCAGCAATCACCGATCGGGTGGTGAAGAACGCTTGGATTCTGGGAAATCCCACGGTAGACGGCACTTTGTGGGGAATCGTGCGACAACATCCGTGGGGACTTTTGATCGTGGTTCCAGAGGAATACCAAAACGGTATTGATGACATCGTCGTTCTTGATATTGAGGGAGATCCCGCTACGCTTAAGAAACCGCGGTTGGTTGAAGCAGATCCTTCGTCGGTTATCTATCTTTTTGGGGACAGTGCCAAGACAGATGCCGGTCTTGCGCACTTGCAGGCACAGGACTGGATTGAGGGTTGGAACAAACCATCCGCTTCACTCTCATGGAAGGTGAAATTCCAGGGGTCTTCTGATTATGAAATTGCGCTAACTTATACTGCCGATGCCGATGCAATAGGTTCGGCGTTCGAGATTATCACAAGACACGGCAAAATTACTTGGATAGTCCGCCAAACAACCGGATGGGCAGGGGATTCGCAGAATTTTGAAAGGATACCGCTTCAGGAGACATTGCACATTCCCGAAGGTGAAAGTACAATTACGCTGCGCCTCATCGGAAAGGCAAACTCTGTAGAAAACATAAAAGTCCATTCGCTTGAGCTGATTTCACCCTCGGCAGCAAAAGCAACGATTGCTTCAAGGAAGAAGGCTCAAGAAATACGAGCGAATACCGATTGGTTCGTCGAGGCGAAATATGGCGTAATGTTCCACTGGTCAACAACGACGCAGCCGTTGCGGGGTTCACAAAAATCCTATCCAGAAGCGGTGAACGCTTTTGACATCGATACTTTCGCCGATATGGTGCGTGAAACTGGGGCAGGCTACGTTATTTTCACTTCTGTCCACGGAGTTATGCATTTCCCTGCTCCGTTGAAATCGATCGAAGCGGTTATGCCGGAACGCACGTGTAGACGCGATCTAATTGGAGAGATGGCTGACAAACTGCAAGAACATGATATACCCCTTATTCTTTATTTCCATCATGGCGTTGGGGATACAGGGTGGATGAAAGCCGCTGGGTTTTTACGTCAAGACAAGTCAGGGTTCTTCAAAATTGAGCGTGACATTCTTACCGAGATCGGTATTCGCTATGGTAAAAAAATTGCGGGGTACTGGTTCGACGATCGGTATCCGCTTCAGCCGTTTGAAGAGTTGTATGAGGCGACCAAGGTTGGCAATCCCGAACGCATTGTCGCTTGGAACAGTTGGATTCTCCCCAAAACGACTGAATTTCAAGAGTACTATGCGGGTGAGTTTGGCGGTGCGCTCGTGAATCCACCAGCAAGTTTCTTTGCAGAGGGTGGCAGTGCAGGCGGACTACAACCGCACGGCTTGATTTTTCTCGATGACCCTTGGCAGCACGGATATCCAGATACCGATATTGCTGCACCCCTGTTTGCTACTCAGCGGCTTATTGATTATGTGCAGACCTGTATTGCCCAGAAGTTGGTAATTACAATGAACATGGGGATTACCCAGGATGGAAAAGTCTCATCTGCAACACTTGAACAGATGAGAATCTTACGACAAGCGATCCGAGGGGAATAGTTATTGAAAGAACAATTCTCGGTACGGATTTCTGCGAAATCCTTTCCGTTATCAGATATTGGTTAAAGACGCGAGCGTAACGAAGTGGTTTCTGTTACCACACAACTCTTGTTCAACAATCAATAACTGGCAACTTGAACGAAGATAGTCTTTCCGCTACGATTCCTCCGATGCTACTGACGCGTTCTGTTGCGCACGCAAGGCTTCGAGTTCGGTGCGGAAAGTTGGCATGTCATTGATTCTCACCGCGCCAATAACGTTAATGACGGAGTCGTAGGCGATTGCCCCCGCCCCCCCGACAAACAGGGCAACATCTGCTTGAATTCCGCGTCGAATTTTCCGTAATTCATTTGCCATAAGGGGGTCATCTGTCGGGTAAACGATGCTCAACCCGATCGCCTTTGCCCCATTTTGCACTGCACACCCTACAATCTCTTCAGCTGGTAGGTTGGGACCGAGGTAGGTGACTCGCCACCCGTGCGACGCTGCAGTTGTTCCGGCAATTAAGGCACCGATTTCGTGGAGTTGACCCCGTGGCGTCGCGACCACTAAATTTGGCATTGCGGCGGATACATCAGATCCTTGAGAGATGCTGCCCAACAGTGTTCGGACAACTGCAGTGGCAAGATGTTCGTGTGCGATCCGTAACGTTCCTGCTTTCCATTGTTCACCAATTTTCTGCATCAGCGGTGTGATCAACTTTTCAAGGAAAACAGGTTGGCTAAATGCGACTGATGCGGCGAAGAGTGTTGATTCGAGTGCTTGCATCTCAAATCTTTTAATCGCTGCGATGCACGAAGCGATGTAAAAATGAAGGGATGTTTCCTGTGAGACATCCTCTTTTGCGATTGCAGCGGACTGCACAACCGTCCCACCCGTTCCAATGAGTTCCAGAAGTTCTTCGGTCGATAGATTTGCTATTCGTCCAATACTATGTCCTGCCTGAGTCGCGAGACGAAGCAACGTGAGTCGCGAGATATCCGCATCGGAATAGAGACGACGATTCGTTTCGGTTCGCAGCGGTGTGACGACGTTGTATCGCTTTTCCCATGCCCGAATGATAAGTTGTGTTAATCCTGTCTGAATAGCAACGGTTTTAATACCGTGTTTATGTTGATCCGTCATCAGTCCTTTCCTTTTTTCTTTTTTTTCTTGTTATCTTACGATTTAGTATAACATTGGTATATGTTATTTGTCTATAATTTTGTCTAAATTTTAAAATTAAGACGGAGGAGAAATCTTAATTTCCTTTCGATCTGGTTATCTGTGGTGGGTATTCGTTGCGTCATCTTGTGCTATTGCCCTACATAATTTTATACAAAATTTGATTTATGATAAAATTGTATAAATTTTTTCTTGACATAATATAGACAATATGTAATAATAGTGTACATAGAGATTTACGCCCTAATTTAACTTGAGAAATTATACCGATACGAAGGAAATGAATATCAATGATACAAGAGCATGTCATACTCGTAGACCATACGGGCAGAGAAATCGGCACCCAAGAAAAGCTACAAGCACATCGTGAGGGTAAATTACACAGTGCATTTTCGATTTTTATCTTTAACGCCGTAGGCGAATTATTGCTACAGAGACGCGCACTAACAAAATATCACTCTGGGGGATTATGGACGAATACTTGCTGTAGCCACCCACGTCCCGGTGAAAGTTATTATAACGCGGCGAAACGTCGACTCAATGAGGAAATGGGTTTTAACTGTGAATTAACTGGACTTTTTAGTTTTATTTATCACACCCAACTCGATAATAGTCTATTTGAACACGAATTGGACCATGTCTTTGCTGGATACTATAACGGTCAACCTACTCCAAATCCGAATGAAGTTGACGATTGGAAATGGATGAACATAAGCGCGTTGAAACAGGATGTTCAAGAAAGTCCTGAAAATTACACTTACTGGTTCAAACTAACGCTGGATCGTGTTGTTGAACAGTCCCAAAAAATCGGTTTTTCTAATGAAATATAACCAATTTGCGCATATAAGTCTGATATTAATACTGCCTTTTTTCGTATGGTTTAGTAGTATTGCATCTCACGGATCGGTGGAAGAGACGCTGAGGGGCGCGCGAGAACAATTCTATACCGCGATTGAAGACGAAAAGCAGGTTGCGCCGACAATTGCGTTGTTTAAGCAAATTGCGAAAGTCGAACCGGAGTACGTTGGGCGCGCAAAGGTCTATATCGGCGCACTCGTTGCCCTCAAAGGCAAACACGCATTTCTCCCGCATACCAAACTCAAGTGGGCAAAGCGCGGTTTAGCAATTATGGATAGCGGTTTGCAGAAGAGTCCAAACGACATTGAAGCCCTATTTATCCACGGAACGACTTGTTATCATCTTCCATTTTTCTTCCGACGTGCGGACGATGCCCAACGCGATTTCAAAAAAATTATCAAATTGATGCCACAGCAGATAGATGCCTACGATCCGAAGTTAATCACAAATGTCTTTGTGTTCCTACTTGAAAATGCGAAGTTGACTGATAGCGAAAAAATATATCTCCAAACACTTTTTAGCGGTCAGTAACGCTTGCGTCTTTGCTAACTGCTGACACCTGAAAGCGCAGCGACCTGACTGCTGAGAGTGAAGCGCAGCAGAACGCCCTGAAAATGAAGTTTGAATATCTTCTATTTAACCTTGCTGTTGTTGTAGGGCCTGTCGTGTCCCAGTTCAGTCGCCAAATTAAAAGCGTTTCACGGTGGCGATTGAAATTACTCGTAAGTGTAATTGTAATGATTCCTTATGTGATATGGGACGCGCTTGTCGCGGGCTCGCATTGGCAGTTCAACACGGCATATACACTCGATTTTCGGTTGTTCGGTTTGCCAATTGAGGAATGGCTCTTCTTCATCACAGTTCCATTTGGATGTTTGTTAGTGTGGGAGACCTTACCCCAATTGGATAGATGGTTAGCACGATTGAAGTCGCTTCGGCACATTAGAAACGTTTTATACGCTACACTACCTGTCGGTATATGGGTTTTCAGCACAGGTAAACAGTATACAGGATTGGTGTTATGCTGTTTTGGACTTGTTGGATTGGTAGATATGCTGTTAAGAACCGACCTACTTCTGCGTCCGAAAACTTATCTCTATCTTGCAATTGTCGCGGGTTTGATTTTGGTATTCAACGGCTATCTCACGGCGCGCCCGGTTGTTATATATGGTGAGGCGTATCAGATGGGGTACCGGATTTGGACGATTCCAATTGAGGATTTCGGATACGGATTCACACTGATGCTTTTTAACACAATGCTCTACGAGAAACTAAAGAATGGAAAATAAGAGAGTAGCAGTTATTGGGGGTGGACTTGGTGCGCTAAGTGGTGCAATGCGTCTGGCACGGCTTGGATTTTCTGTGCAATTATTCGAGAAGAATCCGAAAATCGGTGGAAAGGTGAACGAGGTCGTTTTGGAGGGCTACCGATTTGATACTGGCGCGTCCTTGCTAACAATGCCTTTTGTTATTGACGAGTTGTTCGATTTTGCTGGGTTCAATCGGTCAGATTATCTTGATTTTGTGTCAATTGACCCGATATGCCGATACTTCTTCTCAGATGGTTCAGTGATGGATGCGAGTGCCGATAAGGCGAAGATGAGAACCGCTATCCAGCAGCTATCACCTGATGATGTGGAGTCGTATGAGCGTTTCTTGAAATATGCGGAACGGATTCATACTTTAACATCTGAAATCTTTATGTTTACACCGATCCATGAGTTCAAAAAACTCATGAAACCTCGACATTTTCAGACATTGTTGAGGCTTCATCAAATTGATCCGTTTCGGACCGTCCACCAGAGCGTGTCCGGTTTTTTTTCAGATCCGCGACTTGTTCAACTCTTTGACCGCTACGCGACTTACAACGGCTCAGATCCGTTTCAGGCACCTGCGACGCTTAACATAATTCCGTATATTGAGTATGAGTTGGGTGGGTATTATGTCAAAGGGGGGATATATCGTCTCGTTGATGCTTTGTTGGCAGTCGCGCGCGAGTTAGGTGTTCAGGTTCATACATCGGCAAAAGTTGAAAAAATCTGTCAGGAACGCAAACGGGTCAGTGGTGTGCAGGTTAATGGCAAAAAGATTGAGGCGGATTACGTACTCTGCGGTACGGACGCAGTTGTAGCATATAACGAATTGATTGACGGACATCAGAAACGTCGCGAAAGATTGAATCGGTTGGAACCTTCGTTATCAGGGATGGTATTCCTGTGGGGTGTTCGTGCCAAGCACCCGAAGTTAGCGCACCACAACATTATCTTCTCCAGCGACTACGATGCGGAGTTCAAGCAGATTTTCAAACACCGACAAGTACCGAATGAACCGACTATCTATATCGCTATAACAAGTAAAGCGGATGCTGAACACGCACCAGCTGATGGCGAGAATTGGTTCGTATTGTTGAACATGCCATATCTCACATTTGGACAGATATGGGAGAAGGAGACGGTTCGGATGCGATCGGTTGTTTTGGACACGTTAAAACAACTCGGTTTTGACATCGCCGATCAAATTGAAGTGGAGCAGATCTACACACCGGAAGATTTTTCTCAACTGTATGCGAGCAATCAGGGGAGCATCTACGGCATATCGTCGAATAGCAAAACCACAGCATTCAAACGGATACCAAATCGGAGTCGGACGCTTGATGGACTCTATTTCGCTGGTGGTTCGGTGCATCCGGGTGGTGGAATTCCGTTGGTGATATTGTCTGGAAAAATGGCAGCAACGTTGATTGCAGAGGATCAGGAAAAGTTATGAAGTGTGGCTAAACTTTGTGGTGGGGTTGGGAGCTATGAAGCAGAAAATCGTCATCATCGGTTCAGGATTTGGCGGTCTCGCAGCAGCGATTCGACTGCAGGCTGAGGGTATGCAGGTCACGGTTCTGGAGAAGAACGCGAAAGTTGGTGGCCATGCCTATCAGCTGGTTCGGGACGGATACACTTTCGACATGGGCCCCTCAATTATCACGGCACCTGACCTGATTCAGCGTGTGTTTGCATGCGCGGGTATGCGGATGGAAGATTATCTTGATTTGGTGAAACTTGATCCGTTTTATCGCATCTATTTCCATGACGGTTCATCGCTTGACTATACGGATGACGGCGAAGAGATGAAACGGCAGATGGCACGGTTTAATAAGGAGGATGCTGACAACTATGACCAGTTCATGGCGCACACCCGTCAACTCTACGATGCTGTCATTACGGATGGGCTTGGATCGACTCCCTTTGACTTACCGACAATGATCGGTTTTCTGCCACGTGCCTTACGACTTCAGGCGTTGATGCCAGCATACAACTTCGTTAAAAAATATTTTGACGACCCGCGTCTCCGTTTCACTTTCTCATTTCATCCACTGTTTATAGGGGGCAATCCGTTTCGGGCTCCCTCGGTTTACCTAATGATTCCGTACCTTGAAAAAACTGGCGGTGTCTGGTTCTGCAAGGGAGGCATGTATAACCTTGTTCAGACACTGGAAAATGTGTTCATAGAACTCGGCGGTATCGTTGAAACCGATGCAGAGGTTGAACAGATTGCCGTTGAAAAGCGAGAAGCGAAAGGGGTTATGGCAAAAGGGAGATTTTACGAAGCGGATGCTGTAATTTCCAATGCCGATCTGGTGCACACATACAGCGAACTTATTAAACCGAAACATCGTAGAAGATGGTCTGACAAGAAACTCAGAAGAACCCAATATTCAATGAGTGCGTTTCTACTCTACCTCGGTGTGAATAAAAAGTATCCGCAACTGAAGCATCATACGCTCATTCTTTCTAAGAGATACAAGGGACTGATAGACGACATTTTTGACAATAAAATCCTACCGGACGATTTTTCGATGTATTTACATATTCCGTCACAGACCGATCCGACAATGGCACCCGAAGGTTGTGAGAGTATGTATGTTCTAATTCCTGTGCCGAATTTGGAGAGCGGTATCAACTGGGAGAAGATAAAGAGAGCGTATACAGACAGCATATTGACTTTCTTGGAGAACGATTTTGGACTGACAGATCTAAAGCGTTCGATTGAGGTGCTCGAAACCTTTACGCCTTCAGATTTCAAAAAACTACGGAACAATCATCTCGGCAGTGCATGGGGGGTTGAGCCGAAACTAACACAAACGGCGTATTTTCGACCACATAACCGAAGTGAAGATATACAAAAACTATATTTCGTTGGGGCGAGTACGCATCCCGGAGCTGGCGTACCAGGCGTACTACTAACAGCGGAAACGACGGTAAAATTGGTCCTTAAGGATTTGGTGGAGTAACCGGTGTTTCGTTTTTAAACATCGGATGGGAGGAATATCATGAAATTGTGGAAACCAGCAGACAGAGATCGCGCTGCATTTGAGCATGCTCGCAGGATAACTGCCTATTACTCAAAAAGTTTTTATTTTTCTGCACGAATGCTGCCGAGTGAGCAACGTTGGGCAACATACGCCTTGTACGGATTCTGCCGACACTGCGATAATTTGATTGATACCCCGCGTCGACGAACTAAGACAGATCTTCTCAGGGAGATTCAATTTGTGGCAGAAGAATTACGGATTGCCTATGATACAGGTGAGTCCGAACACCCCGTTATTCGTGCCTTTATTCTTGTGGCGAAATCTTATGGAATTCCTATTGCCTATCCGCTTGATCTGCTCAAAGGTGTTGCTATGGATATCCAGCGGATGCGGTACAAAACGTTTGATGACCTGTCTCTTTTCTGCTATCGGGCTGCGGCTGTTGTTGGCTTGATGATGACGCATATTCTTGGTTATAAGGACGATCGGGCGTTTGACTACGCCAAGCAACTCGGTATTGCCATGCAGCTGACCAATATTCTGAGGGATGTTAAAGAGGATAAAGGGATGGGACGCATCTATCTACCGCAGAGGGAGTTGGTGCAATTCGGTGTGTCAGAACAGGACATCTTAGAAGAGAGAATGACACCTCGATTAAAAACACTCATAAAATTTCAAGTCGAACGCGCGGATCACTATTATGCTGAGGCAATGCCGGGGATTTCCCTGCTCAATACGGATTCGCAGTATGCGATTTATTCGGCTGCTAAAATTTACCGCGGTATCTTAAGAAAAATCGAAGCCCACGATTACAACCCGTTTTTAGGTCGAGTTTTTGTGCCATCAGTTGAAAAAATTGGAATTTTGCTACACGAAGGACTTCGCACAAAGCTCCTATCGGCGCAGGAAAAACTATTCCCAGCTCACTCTGGAATAATAAATAAATGATTCGGGCACAACACCGCTTTTGGGCGGATTTTATCTTTCAACCGTATCTAAAATGGTTATTCAAACGGCATTTTCACGCAATCCAACTCTTGGGGGATCTGCCAGAAATTCCGAAGCATTTGCCGTTGCTATTGCTGCCGAATCACAGTACATGGTGGGATGGGTTCTTTGTTTATCTGCTCAATAAACGAATTTTTCGACGAACTGCCTATTTGATGATGCTTGAGGAGCAATTATCTAAGTACAAGTTTTTTACGAAGATTGGGGCTTATTCGATTGCGCCGAAGCATCGGCAAGGTATCGTTGAATCGCTGGAATATACCGTTGAATTATTGAAACGAGGGACCCCGCTTATCTCTATTTTTCCGCAGGGCGAATTATTACCATGGCACACGCGTCCACTCGGCTATAAACGCGGTGTTGAATGGATTTTAAGGGCATACGGAAAACCGGTGGCTATTCTACCCTTGGCAATTCGCACTGAACTCCTCGGTGAGAAACGTCCAGAAGTGTTATTTTTATTTGGGGATGTCAATGTCTTTGACTCGGACACATTTCTCGGAGTGGATTGGCTTGAGGAGACTGAAACTGCCTTGTTAGATGATCTCGCGCTGCGGATGCTTCGTCAGGAAAAGGGACGGAATCTGCTACCTTGAAAGGTCGGCGTTGCTTTGTTTACTCTCATAGTTATTTCGATAGTTTTGTTGGCGGTTATTTTGGCAGTCGCTTTGTTTAATGCTGTGACTGCACCGATGCTGAAAAAATCCGTCAGCCTCCAGAACCGTCCGCGCGTCTCGGTGCTGATTCCCGCTCGGAACGAGGAAGCCAATATCGGTGCGTGTATTGAAGGGTTTTTGGCACAGCAGTACGACAATTTTGAGATTCACGTTCTTGATGACCAATCGACCGATCGCACGGGTGAAATCATTGAAGCGTTCGCGACGCGGCATTCTAAAGTTCGAGCAATGCGCGGTGCATCCCTGCCATCGGGCTGGATGGGCAAAAATTGGGCGTGCCATCAATTAAGTCAGCATGCCGATGGAGAGATACTCATCTTCACCGATGCGGATAACCGTCCTGCCCCGAACGCGATTGTGAATACCGTCGCCTATATGCAGAAGTTTGGACTTGGATTATTATCGGCGTTTCCAGAGAAAGTAACTGGAGGTTTGGCGGAAAATCTCGTAGTGCCGGTGGTTGATATGTTTGTTTATGCTGGGCTTCCGTTGTGGCTTACGTATTTCAGTCGTTTTCCGTCGCTGGCAGCTGCGAGTGGTCTCTGGATTGCCTTTACTCGCGATGCATATCAACAGATTGGTGGGCATCAAGCGGTATCCAGTCAAATTGTTGAGGACGTTGAGTTAAGTCGCTTGGCAAAAAAGAAGGGCATCAAAATCTTGACTTCGGCTGGCACTCGCGTGGTGTTTTGTCGAATGTATCATTCGTTTGGCGAAGTGTGGAACGGGTTTTCCAAAAACCTTTTTGGATTGGTGCGCTACAAGACAATCCCGTTTTTTGTGCTAACGCTTGCGCTGTTTACAATGTGTGTTTTGCCCTATATCACTGTTTGGTTCGCTTCGCTTACGAAACTATCGCTCATTGCTATCTCTATGAATATTACGATGCGTGCTGTACTGGCGTTGAAATATAGGCACCCATTCTTTACAAGCGTAGTTTTGCATCCGATGGGTGTTTTATTCACGTTGCTAATAGGGATTAATTCATTCTATCAAGTTAAACGCGGTCGCTTGCAATGGAAAGGACGGCGGATTGACATGCAGGTAAATAGGTAAGTGAACAAGCAAAAAATAGGTGTACTTTATCTGCTTTTAGGTGCGGGCGGGTTGTGGCATCTGCTCGGTGTTTTTCAAGGAGCCATGCGAGTTCTTGCTTCGCCGATGATGTTTGGTTTGGGGATCTGGCTCTTTTGGGAGTGTTGGCAGGTATATCCACCACGGAAAAGACGGCAACTTGTTCTCTGGAGCATCATCGTTATTGTAGGGAGTGTCGGAGTTGAATGGCTCGGTGTTCGGACAGGGAAGATTTTCGGAGCGTATACCTACGGGCAAGCACTACGTCCCTCAATTGATGGTGTGCCGATCTCTATCGGGTGTGCTTGGTTTGTAATGCTTGTTGCTTCAGTTGCCGTCGTCCAAAAAATCGCACCAAAATCCGTAATTAAAAGTACAATCAAGTTGGCAATGTGTGTAGCGGTGTTGATGGTCTGTTTTGATCTGTTTATGGAACCTGCAGCGGGGATATTAGACTATTGGGTATGGGTGGACAACCGTATTCCGCTGCAGAACTATCTGGCGTGGTTCGGATTGAGTTTCGTCTTTGCGACGATTGGTATAAAAGTTGGTTTGTTTTTTCAACCGCCGTTGCCTCGAATTGCGTTTCATTTCTATTTCGCACAACTCATCTATTTCGGACTGGTGGATTTGAAAAGCCTATGAAAACGACAAACAAGGGTTTATTCATTGCGCTAATGATTATGGGTCTGTGGGGATTGAGTCTCTCAGTTTTGCTGTCACTCGATCTCGCTCGGATTAACATTGCGTTGGTCCCTTTGGGTGTCCTTTGCCAGACGTTTCTCTATACCGGTCTTTTCATTACAGCACACGATGCAATGCACGGTGCGGTTTGCCAAACGCGCCCACGGGTCAATAATACAATCGGGACAATCGCTGTCAGGTTATATGCCCTGTTTTCATATCGCAAATTATTAGCGAAACATTGGGCACACCACCGAGCACCGGCGAGTGAAACGGATCCAGATTTTCACGATGGGGG
This sequence comes from Candidatus Poribacteria bacterium, assembly GCA_028820845.1. Classification (NCBI taxonomy): domain Bacteria; phylum Candidatus Poribacteria; species Candidatus Poribacteria bacterium. The sequence goes on along the minus strand of JAPPII010000018.1, from coordinate 8,955 downwards.
GCATAGCGGTTTCTTAATGTGGTATCTTCGTTTTATGAAGGAATACCTCAGTTGGAGACAGATGGTCGGTATGGCGATTGTCTTTCAGATTCTGGAATACGTTCTGGGAATCCCGACACTCAATCTGATACTGTTCTGGGTTTCTCCAGCACTGCTTAGCACGCTGCAGCTATTTTATTTTGGCACGTATCTACCACATCGCAGACCAGAAGATGGCTACGACAACCCACACCGAGCGCGAAGCAATGCGTATTCGACATTCTGGTCTTTTATCACCTGTTATCACTTCGGCTACCACTGGGAACACCATGAATATCCGTCCGTTCCGTGGTGGCATCTACCAGAGGTCCGCAAGAACACCTAACCCTTTTGCTTCTGCCGCTGCGAGTACCGCTGCACCTGCCACTGCATCTTGCACCGCCACCCCTACAGATTTGAAGAACGTGATTTCGTCATCTGACTGCCGCCCAGATTTGTCGCCGTTAACGATTTCACCGATTTCAGCATCAATTTCGGCATTTGGAATAATCAGATCACCCGCTTCCTCTAAGCAGGCTTCCCGCGAATCAACCACAATCCGATCTGCTCGCCTTATTGTTGTGGTATCAACTTCCCGTTTTTCTGGGACGAATGTGCCGACGGCTGTGATGTGTGTGCCAAGTTGTAAAGCACTTCCGTCAAAAAGAGGGGTTGCTGAGGTCGTCGCACATAGGACAATATCAGCATTTTCTATGACCTGTTGTGGCGTAGATACGAGATTGACTTCGGGAGCATCTGTCCACTCGGAAATCTCGGTAGCGAGTTGTTGTGCGGAGGTTTGTGTGCGACTGATAAGGTTGACACAGGTGATGTCTCTGACTGCTCTCACCGCCTGTAACTGTGCTCTTGCCTGTACACCGGCTCCAAAGAGTCCAACTGTTTTTGCATCTTGCCGAGCAAGCAAATCTGCCGCCACGCCGCCACCGGCACCTGTGCGGATGGCAGTGAGACTGGCACCGTCTATGAAGGCTTTTGGGACTCCTGTGGCTGGATCGAGGACTAAGACTGTCGCGGTGATACGAGGTAACTTGAGGTTAGGATTATCGTCATAGACTGAGACAACTTTGATTCCGAAGTCTCTATGTTCTGGGAGGTAGGCGGACATTATAAGCGTAACGCCTTTGTCGGTGGAGATGTGTTGCCGTGGTGGTGCGATGGCTTTGCCTGCCGAAAGTTGACCGTAGGCATAACACATTGCATCAATCGCTTGGGACATCGGTAGAGCATCTCGGACATCGGCAGCGGAGAGAATTCTGATAGGCATGCAATTACTCCACGCGAACTAACGCTTCACCTAACACATCCATATTTGGAGTGATCCCCAAACCCGGTTGCGTTGCGGCTGCCATTCTGCCGTTGACACGTTGCGGCGCGCCTGCTGCTGTACTGACGGTAACGTAACTGTTGAAATCGGTTGCCGTGAAAAGGAATTCTGGGGGGGTGCTGTGGGCAAGATGCGCAATCGCTGCGGTTGTAATATCACCACCCCAACTATCTTCAATCGTCATTGCAATTCCGAGTTCAACGCAGAGGTCTCTGGCGAGTTTCGCTTTAGTCAGTCCGCCGAATTTACTTATCTTAATATTGACGACATCCATCGCACGGTCGGCATTCCCCCGTAACAGGGTTTCGATGCTGTCAATCGTCTCATCAAGGACGAAGGGGTGATCTGTGCGCTGACGGACGGCAAGACATTCTTGATATGAGAGGCAGGGTTGTTCGATATAAACATCCACATCGCGGACACCTCGGACGACGCGTGCTGCTTGGTGCATCAGCCATCCGGTATTCGCATCGGCGATAAGCACATCTCCCGGCTCCATCAATTCAGCAACCGCTCGGATACGTTCAATATCGATGTTCGGATCGCCGCCGACTTTCAACTGGAATTTGCGATAGCCTTCCGCCCGATAGGTTGCAACCTTCGCTGCCATCTCGTCGGGAGATTGTTGTGAGATCGCACGATAGAGCATGAAATCTTCTCCATACCTTCCACCGAGAAGTGTGCAAACGGATTGGTTTGAAACCTTGCCAAGGATATCCCAGCATGCGATGTCGATTGCGGATTTCACATACGGGTGTCCCTTGAGAGCGATGTCCATGCGTTGGTTGAGCGGAAATAGTTGGGTCGGGTCTTCGCCGATGAGATGTGGGGCAAGTTCAACGATGCCGGTGCGGGTGCCTGCTGCATAAGCGGGAAGATAAAACGGTCCCAGTGGGCAGACCTCGCCGTAACCCGTAATGCCTTCATCCGTCTCAATTGAGACAATGGTGCTGTCGAAGACGGATACAGATTTCCCACCCGACCAGTTATAGCTGCCTTCATGAAGCGGGAGATCGACTTGATAAGCGTTAATAGAACGAATTTTCATGTTTTTAGTTATGCGTCACGCGTGAAATGAGGCGGGTAGTCACTTAACGGTTTTACTTAAGTCTTCCGGTATTTCAAATACCACACCATCCTTCTTTTTTTCGTAAAAAATGATTTTTACCTCTATCGATTCCGCTAAAGTTGACATTGAATCATAAGTATTGGGCTTGATAGAATACGCTTCTTCCCCTACGAATCCATCTATGCCCTGAGATTCTTCATGAGGTTCTGCCAAACGGTAGTCGCAACCTCTTATTTCCGACAACCTTTTCAGGATTGCCTCCTGAAATCTAAGTCCTGCGAACGTCTTGACCAGAATGAGATCTTCTACCCATGATTTAACCAAGGTTCGGTCAATTTTTTGGACAGCCGCATTAAAGTTTTCTATCATTGAAATTATTCTATCTGTTGCCTCATCAATTGCATCGGGATGTCGCTCTTGATACCACGTAACCCATTCTTCAAAGGTTTGTCCCAGGAATTCCTGAATCAGTTCGCTCAATTGTCCCACGTGTCTCGGTCGTGTTGCTTGAGAATTCTGGTTTGCAACATTCATTAATTGGGTCGTGTACTTCGGAAATTCGGAAGCAGGGGCGTTCACATACTCCTGAATTTCAGCATTTTTGAGTTTGATTTTCATAGATACTTATTTGGCAATGTGAAGTTACTGTGTGTCCAACATGCTGGGTTGAAAGAGTTTTGTGGACGACTTCATTTTCTGCCTGCCCAAAGTTTCCGAGGGGCGTTCAAAATTCCAAGCTTGCGGTTTCTTTGAATATGTGACTTCAAAGATATTATCTTTGCTTGTTCGGATTTCTTTGAGACTGTTCAGAAAAATAAACTGCTCTTGGCTCGTCACCACCGGGCAGCCGTAGTACTTATTTGTATATTTTGTCATTCCCGCGTTTCGGATCCTATTTTCGACAAACGCCAAGTGTCTTTGCAACCTGTCGGACAAATAATCGTTTGAAAACTCGATAATGTGATGCACAATCGGACAAATAATCTGTTGAAAACTCTCGTCGATTTCAACACCGATGCTATTGCGTCCTGATGTCATTGCAGCAGCAGTCGTAGTTCCTGTACCCAAAAATGGATCAAGTATCACATCATCTTTTGCGGAATACATATTGATGAGTCGATAAGCCAGATCAAATGGAAATGCTGCGCTCCTCAATCGTGACACTGCATTCGGAAGCTTCTGATCTGTTCCCTTAATATCCATCCAAACATCTGAATACCAAATATTCCGTTCTTCCCAGAACAAGGCACTTTCGCGTCTGTTTTCTTTTTCGGATTCTGTTTTAAACTCTCTTTTGGAACCTTTTCTGAGGATTAAGATATACTCGTGTTCAAGTGTCACATAAGCACCCGCAGGGAGCATACCGGAGCCCATAAATTTATTGGGGGTATTCGCCTGTTTGCGCCAGAGGATGTCAGGGAGTGCTGAGAACCCGATAGTTAGGAGATAATTCAGAATTCTGGCATGGTTGGGATATAAACAGAAGTCATCTCGGATTTTTCTTGTTGCATCGCCTATATTGATGCAAGCAAATCTGCCATTCTTTAAGACTCTAAACATTTCATTCCATACAGAATCAAGGATCTGGTGCATTAATTCATAAGCCTGCTTACCGTCACCGCGTATAAGGGCATTTTGAATCTCCGAATTTTGGGCACTGAATATATCGTCCCACATCTCAATCATGGGATACGGTGGGGAGGTAACGACCAAATCAACGCTTTCTGAAGGGAGTACTTTTAAATCTTGTGCGTTTTGAAAAAGGATCTGATGGGTGGTTTTCATAGATAGTCTCATGTGTGAAAGAATATAAAATTATCGGGAAAAAGACTATTGTTGATGCTATAATAATTCGAAAAAAATAATAGCATGTTCGATGAAAGCTGTCAAGAAAAATTGGTTTGATGAGGAACACATTTTGAGATCACTAATCACTACTCTAATAGGATTCGCGACAGCGGCACTGCTATGGATTTACTTTAAACCTCCCTTCGGAAAGAATATTGTTCGCCTAAATACAGACGAACGCGTGGTTGCACTTACCTTTGACGATGGCCCGAATCCACCCTATACGGATCGGCTGCTTGATATCCTCGCCGAGCATAACGTCAAAGCCACCTTCTTTATGATTGGAAATCGGATTGAAAAATATCCTGAAACACTCCAGCGTGCTATCGCTGAAGGGCACCAAATTGGAAATCATTCCTACAGTCACCCCGTGCTCGGTTTCTGCCCACCTGCCTATATCCAGCGAGAAATCGAACGGACAGACGACCTGCTTCGTCAAGCCGGTGTTACAGATGAACTTGTAATCCGAGCACCGATATTAACAAGATTCCTGCCAGTGGCGTGGGTACTTGCGAAAGGTAATCGAGCGCACATCAGTTGCAATGTCTGGAGTTGGGATTGGACGACCCAGAATCCCGACAAAATCACTGAGACCGTATTAAAGAAAACAAAACCGGGTTCAATTATCGTCCTGCACGATGGAAAAGCGGAAAATAAGGATGCAGATCGTTCGGGGACGGTCGAAGCGACAGACCAGATTATCACTCGACTTAAACAGGACGGATACAGGTTTGTACGATTGTCGGATGTCGGTAATCAGTGATCAATCTGCTGCCTCTACAGAAATTTTTGCGTGAAAGGCGTTTATGCACGGTTCGTCTCTCACCCAAGCTCCAATAACACCTAACTTAAATAATTGACCTTTGTTGAAGCGATGCTTAATTTGACGGGTGTCCCCGGGTTCACCCCATACCCAAGTAATCTTGTCTTTAGGTAATGTTTCTTCTGTGGGAAGTTCTTTATCACCATCAAGCAGAAAGAACGCCGCTTCACCATCTTCTCTACCGATTTCAACGTCAATGGTGAGTGTGCCGCCGTTTCCAAAAGCTGTGGTATCAATCATGACAACAGTCCAGTCCTGATGCCCCACAATCGGTATCCGAAAAGTGCCCAACACTGTTCCCGATGGCTGCTCACGGCTTAGTACAATATTGCCTAACCCGGGCTGTTTTCCTCCCAAGGCTTCCTTGAGAAATGCGAGATAATGCACATGCTTCGGGAGTCCCTCACGCTCACTGTCTTCGCGGAGATTATTGACCATTTGTCTACCCATTAGTTCAAACGTTGACGATATAACCAAGCAATCTACCGGCGAGCCTTTTTTGGATCCGGTTTCCCAGCCTTTAATAATCGCTTGTGCTAACGGGTGCGATGTGTCAAAGCTCTTCCCCTCGCGTTCGCGTCTTTTGGCAATCGGTTCCCGCAAACTCTGGATACGTCCTAATTCACAATTGGGTACCCATGTATTGACAAAATTTTCGTTTAAAAATTCAATAACTTCGTCTTTTGAGAGGACACCTGCCCTCAAGCCTTTGCCACTCCCTCAGCAGGATTCGTCAAGGAGCGGTCCATCTATTGAGATGGCATGAATCGGTTTCTGTTCTGCGGGTGCCGTCTCCAACGCTTCTTTGAGCGATACCCAGTTAATTTGCTGTGATTTGTAGAAGCAGCGCGTTAATTGGTGCTCCACTTCCTCTTGCCTAATGGATTCAGCGAATTTAGCGTTTTGCAGGATATCTTCTGTTCCAGCATGGAGCTCCATTTGCGGGCAGAAGCCGATATCCATAATATGCCCCTCCGCGTCTGGATCCTTCTTCCACCAAGTGTCAAAGTTTACGGTCCCGTTAGGAACAGACATCTGAAAAAAGGCAACCGATCTTTTAATTCTATCAATAACAAGATGCCCCGTAAACTGGGAAGGCGTGAACCAACCATCTTTTAGGGCAAATTGCGCGTGGATGCGGAACACAATGTCAGCGAATTCATCGCCGTGGGCGCGGAGGCATGCCCATAGTCCTTGAGATTCGGTTTTATGGTGATGCAGATCCCAGCGCATACCCAGAGATGGACTCGGATGAAGTTGCTTCATCAATTCCAGAGGACCAGCGTGCTCAATCTCCCAAGGTGTCCCGACAGAAACGGCTTCCTTAGGGAGGAAGTCGCAGAAGATTGAGTGGGGATACTGTTTTTCTGGTTCAGCGACGCGTAGGTTTGCTAATGTATCCCAGTCTACATGAAAGTTGTATTGTGTATATTCAATCGGCGCGATGAAGGCTTTGACGTTGATTTTTGCGTTACCGTTGAGATTAAGTGTGATTTTGTTGTCGAAAGTTTTCATGTTACCCATCCTGCGTCGTTCTGGGAATAATATCGTGAACACCGCCTTCGCGAATACTTGCTGAAGAGACTAACACGAATCTCGCTTTTTGACGGAATTCCGGTAGGGATATCGCCCCGCAATTACACATAAGCGATCGGATCTTTGCGAGAGTCGTTTTCAAATTATCGTTCATCTTTCCTGCATAAGGGACATAAGCATCAGCACCCTCCTCGAACAGTAATTCTGGACCGCCGCCCTCATGGTAGCGTTGCCAATTAGAGGCTCGCTTTGTGCCTTCACCCCAATATTCTTTCACTGTATTCATACCCAATTTTCTTATCTTACTTGGGCTTTCGTCGAACCTCGCAAAGTATCTGCCCATCATCACGAAATCCGCACCCATCGCAAGTGCCAAACCAATATGATAATCTTGGAATATACCACCATCTGAGCAAATTGGCACGTAAACACCGGTTTCTTTCAGGTACTGATCCCTTTGCCGAGCGACTTCAATGAGGGCAGTTGCTTGCCCACGACCGATTCCTTTCTGTTCCCTTGTTATACAAATAGCACCTCCACCGATACCTACTTTTATAAAATCAGCACCGGCTTCTACCAGATACGTAAATGCATCTCCGTGAACGACATTTCCGCCACCCACTTTCACAGTCCCATTGTACGTATTTTTAATAAATTGGATCGTGTCTGATTGCCACTCTGTATACCCTTCAGAAGAATCAACACACATAATATCAACACCTGCTGCGACCAGTGCTGGTACTCTCTCTTTATAATCTCTGGTATTAATTCCGGCACCAACAACAAGTCTTTTCTGGAAATCTACGGATTCAAGCGGGTTTTTCTTATGGTCATCGTAATCCTTCCTAAAGACCAAATGTACCAGTTTACGATTTTCATCAACAATCGGCAGACAATTTATCTTGTGTTTCCAAATGAGGTCGTTGGCAGCTTCAATCGTAATTCCCTTTTGACCCACAATTAGTTCGGGAAACGGCGTCATGAATTCGCTTACGTTAGCCTCTAAATCCACGCGACTCAATCTATAATCCTTATCCGTTATAAGTCCAAGGAGTTCACCTGAAGACGAGCCATCGTGGGTTATAGCAATCGTCGAGTGCCCTGTTTCTTCAGTAAGTTTCACAACATCTTCTATAGTACTATCACACTTTAAATTTGAGTCGCTGACAACGAAACCTGCTTTGTGATTTTTAACCGTCCGGACCATCGCCACCTGCTCTTCAATACTTTGGGACCCATAAATAAAGGATATCCCACCCTGTCTTGCCAAGGCAATTGCCAGATTGTGATCCGAAACGGCTTGCATGATTGCAGAAGCAAAGGGAATATTTACTTCCAGAGAGGGTTGTTGCCCCACTTTAAACTTCACCAGAGGGGTTCTCAGGATAACATTTTCAGGGATACAATCCTTCGTCGTTAAGTTGGGTAAAAGCAAATATTCGCTGAAAGTCCGGCTTGCTTCACAAAAAAAGTGAGCCATTATTCATCCCTCCTGTTAACACATAATTACGCCAATTTGGAAACGATAGCGCACAACTCCGAGATTTCATCAATAGCAATACCTTGCCAATTTTCTACTTCTGGTCGGTGTGGGTCATAGACATCCGTTAGATCGGCACGCTTTAGTATGGGTAGCATTCCTGCCGCCGCTGCCCCCTTCAATTCTTCGCCGCTTCCATCTCCGACATAGAGACACTCCTGCGGTTTGACCTTCAACCGTTCATACGCTATCTTATAGATGCGACGTGAAGGCTTTTTGACTCGTTCTTCGCAGGAGAAAACAGGGGCATCAATGTATTGGGCTAACGGAGATTCTGGAAAAAACCGCGGAACAGCGGCGTTACAGTTGGTGATAAGCCCTATATGTAATCCGTTAAGTTTTAGCAGATTCAGTGCTTCCGAAACCTCAAACTTGAGAATAATAGAATTCCTTGTGAATTCGTCCTGTAGAAAAACGGTCTGTTCAATTTGTGTCCTATCTGCTTTAGCACCTAAACGCCGACATACCTCAACAATATTCTCTTCAGCGGAGAGATTACCTAATGACCTGTCCTTAATGGTTTCTCCCATAGCTTGCCAGAACTTTGGATACGGTACACCGAGAATTTTTGCCATCTGTTCTTGGACTCGGTCGTATGCTTGGCTGCTGAAATTGTCAACCAATGTGCCATACAGGTCGAATATGATGGCTTTGTAAGGCATTTTGCTCCTTATGATGCAGAGACTGTAAATACACAAAACCGGATTTCCCTTCTTAATAGAGTAGGACTTACGCAGCGTTAAATTTGAGTGAGGGTGATTTGAGTTGCTGGCAGA
>JAPPII010000017.1 GCA_028820845.1 Candidatus Poribacteria bacterium | reverse complement strand
CAACAAGGTATACAACAAGGTATACAACAAGGTATACAACAAGGTATACAACAAGGCACTGAGCAAGGCGCATTACAAACTGCAATCAAATCCATCTTTGATGTTCTTGAGTTCAAGTTTGATGGACGCGCAGTGCAGGCGTTTAGACCCGCAATAGAAAGTATCCAGAATCTGCAACGTCTTGAAGCGTTGCATCATGAAGCTTTACGCGCAGAAACCTTTGAGGCATTCGCTCGTACTTTGAGCACAAATGGCAACTAACTGAAAGGAAATTGTTTCAGTGACTGATCGCAAACACCCGCGTCTCACACTCGGCTTAGATTCCAGCACACAAAGCCTCTCCGCTGTCGTCATTGACATAGACACGGCGGAAAAACGCTTTGAACACGCACTCGATTATCGCACCGATGAACGACTCAACCAATTCGGTATCGGGGAGGACTACATCTTACCGCCGAGAGAAGAAGGCGAAGCCGAGCAACCGCCATTGATGTATCTCGCCTCGCTCGATGCATTGTTCGCTGACATGCAAGCGGCAGGTATCGCCTTAAAGGATATTGTTGCGATTAATACATCAGGACAACAGCACGGACACGTTTATCTGAACCGAAACGCAGCGAATATCTTCTCCAACCTGCAAAAATCAAAAAGCAACGCGTCTGAATTAAAAGTGCTATTGGCGGACGCTTTCGCGTATCCCAACGCACCAATCTGGATGACCGCTAACACGCTCACCCAAACCAATGCTGTCCGAGATGGGGTTGGCGGGAAAGCGGAAATGATTGCGCGCTCCGGTTCAGATGCACCGCTCCGATTCACCGGTACCGTCATGCGACGCGTCGGAGAACAGTCTCCCGAACACTATACGGCGACAACAAAAATCCAGTTGATTAGCAGCTTCATTCCAGCCGTGCTAACTGGTAATGCAAACGTGCCTATCGACTACGGCAACGCCTGCGGAATGTCGCTCATGAACTACAAGAAAAAGGTATGGGATTCCGCACTATTAGAAGCAACCGCGCACGGCTTACCGGGAGGCGTAGAAGGATTCCAATCAAAATTGCCAACCCTCGCACCTCCAGATTCTGTCGTCGGTAACCTTGCGGCGTATTACGTTGAGAAATACGGCTTCGATCCTGGATGCGCAGTCATAGCAGGTTCCGGCGATAACCCACAGGCAAAAGTGCCTGTTGCTGGAGACCTCCTGAGCCTCGGTACGAGTTTTGTCAATATGGTGTCAACGGACGGCGACACACTCGACCCAGAAGGGTTTGCTAACGCCATGTACGACGGCATCAACCGACCCTTCATGTTCGGCTGCCGCACCAACGGCGCGATGGTCTGGGATGCCGTGAGAGCCAATTATGGATTCACAAAAGAAGAATACGCACCCGCAGAAGCTACGTTGCAAGCCGCCGCACCCGGGCAGTTTATGACGTTTTGGCAACCCAAAACCGAATCCTTTCCAGTCTCTGGCGCGTTTGAACTAATACGTACCTCACCAGAACACACATTAGCAGCAGACTATACGGGTATCATTGAAACAAGCCTTGCCGCCCTTTACATCTACTCCGCTGTCTTCACAAAACAGACACAAGCACCGCTGTTTGTAACGGGTGGAGCAACGGATAGTCCCGGAATCATGCAACGGGTCGCCGGAATCTGGAATAGACCTACACTCCCAGTGGAAAAGGGGGGCGCAGCCCTCGGTGCCGCTGTCGCAGGCGTGAAAGCATTTCTTGATGCAGACCCTGACACAGAAAATGAGTCCTTCGATATTGAGGCGTTCAGTGCTTCAGTCTTGAAACGCGGGGAACCTATTCAGCCCAATCCCGCAGACATCGCCGCTTACCACGGCGAAGGAAAATATCTCCAACGGTTCCGTGAAAAATACGAACAAATTATGGAAGCACATCCGATGTAACAAATATCGTGCTTCATCCATTTTGAACTTAAAGGTCGGTTCGTAGTAGTGCGATTCATCGCACGTTGTTTGGTCTCTGGAATACAAGAAATGAAAGAACAACTCACACACTTTGACGAAAAAGGCAACACACGGATGGTGGACGTCGGCGGCAAGCAAGAAACCTTGCGTGTCGCCATCGCCCGTGGACACATAACCGCCCGCACTGAAACGCTTCGATTAATCACTGAAGAAAAAATGAAGAAGGGCGATGTTTTAGAGGTTGCACGCCTTGCAGGTATCATGGCAGCAAAACGGACGGGTGAACTCATTCCCCTCTGTCATCCGCTCGCATTGACTTCGATCCGCGTTGAACTCGTCATCGCAGCTGAAACACCACGGATTGAGATTCAAGCAGAAGTCCAGACGGTCGGACGCACAGGCGTAGAAATGGAAGCACTCACCGCTGTATCCGTCGCAGCACTGACTGTCTACGATATGTGTAAAGCGGTAGATAGGGAAATGGTCATCGCTGATGTCAGACTTGTCAAAAAGACAGGTGGTAAAAGTGGTGATTTCATAGCGACTTCCGATACATAATTCTCTCAGAGAAACGGATTAGGAGGTTGGAAAGAAAATGCATCAATCACTCACTATGGGAACCCTGAAAAATAAACAGACATTTTACCCCACCCCGGTAGGTGCGGTTTCTAACCGCACTGGTGCTGAATGTCTAATTAATTCTAAGGTTTACCATAAAATTCTCATAATTCTCGCCGTTTGTCTAATCTTTGTACCGATCTCCTTTGCAGCAGATTACGCCCTAATTATCGGTGGTGCCGCCGGTGAAAAATCTTTCTACGATGCATTCTGGAGTGCCACCTCCCGGTTTCATCAATTGCTCACCGACGAATACGGCTACGACCCAGCGCAAATCACCTTCCTTTTCGAGGATATGGGGGATTCGGAAAAACCCGGACTTGTTGATGCTGAATCGAGACGTGAACCGCTCTTAACGGCGTTCGCAGAACTCACTGAGAAAATCCAACCCTCAGACCGATTTCTACTCTTCATGATCGGACACGCATCCCGCACCGGTAGAAGTACACCGAAGTTTAATCTACTGGGACGAGACATCACCGAAACAGAATATATAACGCTTATCAACGGCATCCCTGCTGAGAACCAGATACTCATCTTCGGCTTCCCTTACAGCGGGCGGCTCGCATCCCAACTCAGCGCACCAGGACGCATAATTCTGACCTCAAGTTCACCGAACGAGGGTTACGCACTACAAGCTGGGTTCGGCGATGTTTTCGTCGATGCCTTCTCCACAGCAGCTGCCGATACAAATAGCGACGGCGCGATCTCGCTTCTCGAAGCGTTCCTATCCGTGGAGGAGCGGACAAAAGCGTGGTACGAAGACTTTGGTACGATTCAATCCGAACACCCACACCTCGACGATAACGGCGACGGAAATGCCACCCGGCACCTAACGACCGCTCTTGAATCTGAAGAAGGTGCAAACGATGGCACACTCGCTGAGAAAACATTTCTGGGCAAAAGACGCTCGGCACTACCCGCGCCACCACCCTCGGAACCAGAAGTCCTCGCCGACGTACCACCTACCGAAGTGGAGGAACAAGCGAATTCGGAAATCGGCGATGCCAACACCTATCGCGGTGGTAGATCTGCGCTTCCGTACGACTTCATCAGCGAAGCAGACGAAAACACTATTCAAGAAGCCATTAGCAACGCTCCCTCTCAAAAAGCGTATCCAGACGACGGGGCTGCCGTACTTTGGGAAAGCGTCGATGTGGATATCGATGAAAAGAGCCGATACATCTACTCAACACGTCGGATCGTCAAAATCTTCAACGAAAACGGCAAAGACCTTGCTGAAGTGAGCATCCCCTACATGCGTGGAAGAGACGATGTCACCATCCACCACGCACGAACACTCACACCGGACGGCAACGCTATTGAACTCGATGTAAACGAAGTGATAACCGATCTCGTCCCACCGAGTGCTGTGGATGCCGGGTTGTACGTTGACGCACGTTTGATGTACTTTTCGCTCCCTGGCGTTACGGACGGATGTATCATTGATTACGCCTATTCTACGAACAACGCTGGACACGTCATGCAAGGCGAATTTTGGCGGAAAGTCTATTTCCAAGCACCACAACCGGTGCAATATTATCGGCTTACCGTCCACATCCCGAAGAAAAAGCAGCTCTATTACCAAATTTCAGGGGCACCCGCAGCTTCCCAAACAGATCGCTTTCTCTCTATTCAACCCGAAATCGCTGAAAGCAACTACGCCCGAACCTATACCTTTGAGGTGACAGATGTTCCACCCTTGAAAGAGGAATATCTGATGCCTGCCCCGCAAGACCTCGCTTATAGCATCAGCATCTCCTCAATCGATTCTTGGGACAAACTCGTGACGTGGTACGCAACCCTGATTCGAGAACAGGATACCCTCACGCCAGAAATTGCCAAAAAGACAGAACAACTCCTTAAAGGGGCTTGGACACGACAAGAGAAGGTGAAAAGACTCTATGAATACGTCGCAACCAACATCCAATATCTCGGTTATGAACTCGGAATTTGGGCGATTAAACCCCGTCCAGCTAACCTCGTGCTGAAAGACGGCAGAGGCGACTGTAAGGACAAAACAACACTTCTGTCCACAATGCTCACATCTGCAGGCATTAACTCCTATCCTGTCCTCATCTCCGCTGGAGACACACGCGGTATTAATGCCCACCTGCCAGACGGCGGTTCGGAAGTCAAGGCGGTTCCGTCCTTAGCCTATTTCAATCACATGATTCTCGCAGTTGAAGGGAACAAAGACGATGAACTTATCTGGCTCGACCCAACATCGGAAACCTGTGCTTTCGGGGATTTTCCGGCTGGTGACCAAGATAGATGGACGCTCATCATCAACCCACAGTTTCTAACTGAAAATAAAATAGATACTTCAGAGGACCTCGCATCTAAAAACGCGCAGGACCTACAGAACAACCTTTATCTTTTCCAGAAGAGTCCCTCCTTAGACGCGACAGCGAATCTGAAACGCCTTCATACCGATGTACACGTCAAGGAAGACATGAGCGTCACCGTTCGCCAAGAATTAACAGTCACTGGCAGCTTCAACATAAAATTGCGGAGTCAACTCGCCAGTCTTGACACGAACGAAAAGCGGGCTGAATTCATGCACAAAGAATTAGAATTGGACGACCGCGCCAAAATAATTGAATTCAAATCTTCCAAACTTTTCCAACTCGAAAAGGAATTGAAAGTTGAAGTTACGTGGACGTGTGAAGGATATTTATATGCCATCGGTAGCCAATTCGTTCTTGAACTCCCCCTCGCGAAACACCCGTATGCGGAACTGTTGAGCGAGGAAAATCGAATGTATTCGGCTGTTATCGGCAAGGCGTTATCACTTGAAGATAAAGTCAGCGTCAGCACAGAGACACCCTTTAGGATAGATACTGTCCCTGAAGAGCAGACCCTGAAAAACGAGATCGCTGAGATTCAACTCCGTTATACGCAATCCAAACGCAAAGCCGAGATGCATCAGATCGTCCGTTTCCTGTCACCCACTGTAACACCAGGGGATATCGAACATCTCAAAGAGATTGTCAGAGCCGCTTCAAATCGAGGCACAAAACGATTTATATTAACACAATAGCCGTCAGCAGTCAGTTACTAACCGAGAACCTGCCCGAAACTGTAGGGGCTGGGTTACCCAGCCCGTAAAGAGGGCAGTCCAGGAGGACATAGCTAAAAAAATGCCAGCAACAGAAGAAGTTCAAGCCATAGAAGAGTTGATGAAAAGCCAAGAACTCATTTTGGCACAACTGAAAAAGATTATAGTCGGGCAAGAGGAAGTCATTAATCAGATGTTGATGGCACTTTTTGCCGGGGGGCATTGTCTATTAGAAGGCGTGCCAGGTCTCGCCAAAACGCTCATGATTCGGACTTTGGCGCAAATCCTGAACCTCAAATTCAAGCGAATCCAATTCACGCCGGATCTGATGCCTGCTGACATCACTGGCACCGATGTCCTCGAAGAAGATCGGACAACTGGGCATCGCACGATTCGGTTTATTCAGGGACCCATCTTCGCCAACATCCTCCTCGCCGACGAGATTAACAGGACCCCCCCGAAAACACAAGCCGCACTTCTGGAAGCGATGCAGGAATATCACGTCACCGCCGGCGGCAACGAATTTGAATTGGAACGGCCCTTCTTCGTGCTTGCAACACAGAATCCGATTGAGCAAGAGGGTACATATCCACTCCCCGAAGCACAGTTGGATCGGTTTATGTTCAAAATTGTTATCGACTATCCGACAGAAGCTGAGGAGACAGACATCGTTTCGACAACAACTGGGGCGGAGATCCCTGATCTTGAAACGACACTCTCCGGGCACACTATCGTAGCACTCCATAATATTGTGAGGCGTGTACCCGCCGCCGATAACGTCGTACAATACGCCGTGAAAATCGCACGCGCAACGCGTCCAAAAATGGAAGACGCTCCCGATTTCATTAAGGAATGGATACGATGGGGGGCAGGACCTCGCGCGGGGCAGTATCTCATCTTAGGGGCGAAAGCCCGAGCGATTCTACGCGGCAGATACAACGCCTCTTGTGAAGATGTCAAATCCGTCGCACCGGCAGTCCTACGACATCGAATCTTAACCAACTTCCACGCCGAGGCAGAGGGTGTCGATTCCGATACCGTCGTCCAACGGCTGCTCGACACAGTGCAGGAACCCGCTGCAAGACTATAAACAGCACGTCCTTAGGCACAGCAGCAAGGCAAACGGAAGCATGGAATGATGGAAGAAGGCGATACTTCCAGTCTTCCATCATTCCTCTCCTTTCTCATCCATGAAAATATCAGTCGTCATTCCAGCACTCAACGAAGAAAACGCCATCGCCAAAGTTATCGCCGATATACCGAAAACGGTGTACGCCTCTGACGGACACACAGGTGGGAGAGTCCAAGAGATTATCGTTGTTGACAACGGCTCTACGGATAACACCGCTGCAATCGCAGAGCAACATGGAGCACGGATTATCAACGAACCGAAGAGAGGCTACGGGGCTGCCTGTTTGGCAGGTATCACGGCACTCGCGGAGACAACACCCGACATCGTCGTTTTTCTCGATGGCGACTATAGCGATTATCCCACAGACATGCCAAAGCTGCTCCAACCCATCTTTGAAGGCAGTGCCGCGTTCGTCATCGGCGCAAGGAAGGCAGACAACGCACGAGAAGCGTTATTACCCCAAGCCCGATTCGGCAATTGGCTTGCGTGTCTCTTAATACACCGGTTCTTTGGCATCCGCTATACAGACTTAGGACCCTTCCGAGCGATCCGATACCCACAACTCCTCGCCCTGAACATGCAAGACAAAACCTTCGGCTGGACAGTAGAGATGCAACTCAAAGCCGCGAAACAGTCAATTCCTGTCTGCGAGGTTCCGGTTCGTTATCGAAAACGCATCGGCACCTCCAAAATCACCGGCACCCTCACCGGTACCCTCAAAGCAGGCTACAAAATACTCACAACCCTCATCTACCACCGCTTTTTGGCATAACACCCTCCACCCTTTCAACCGCGCATTTTTCAATTGAAACCCACTCTGATTAATGCTATACTTGTTTTTATTTCTGAAACAAAAATAGGACTTACGCACTCCCCTGGTAGGTGCGGTTTCCAACCGCACCGAACCCTGTTAGAAAGTGCCTTCACCATATCAAAATAGGCGTTCTGACCCCAATTTTGCGTAAGTCCTGAAAAAAACAGATAACACAGACCTATATCGCATAGATCCAACACCGCAGTGAGTAGTCGAAACGAATTTATGAAACTTAAACCCCGTCTTTACATAGAAACTTCTGTCATTAGTTATCTTACTTCAAGAGCAAGCCGGGATTTTATTATCTCTATGTGTCAACAAATAACTCGCTATTGGTGGGATAACGTTGTGGATCGGAAATTTGAACTTGTTTCTTCTACTATTGTTAGACAGGAGATCAGCCGTGGAACACGGACGCAGCACAACAACGCCTCAAAGTGTTAAATTCAATCACGTTATTAGAAACATCACTTGAGGAGATGTCCTCTCTTGCGGAGCGTCTAGTTGATGCAGGAGCGGTCCCCTTAAGGGCAAAGACAGACGCACTACATATTGCTATCGCGGCTATTAATGGTGTAGAATATCTCGCGACATGGAATTTTAAACATATAGCGAACACAAACAAACTACCTTTAATACACAAGGTATGCGAAACCGCAGGCTATACGCCTACAACTATTTGCACACCGTTAGAACTCCTATGGGAGGTTTCTTGAAATGTTGAAAGACCCGATTATTGAAGAAATTCATCGGATTCGTGACGAGTGGGCTGCTTCTTTTCAGTATGATTTACGTGCACTATGTGAAGACATAAAGCGACAAGAAAAACGAGATTTTCTCACGGATAAGCACGGAAATTTCATAAAGGACGAAAAGGGAGGCTTGATTCTTAAACCCGAAGTTGATGCTGAAAACACAGCCAAATCCTAAAAAGGACACCCTGCGGATAACGTTTGATAGACGCAAATGAAACGCCGGAAGTGTCTCTCCGAACTGAAAGTGAGGCTGAGGCAATAAAAGCCTCTGACATCTTAGAGTTCGGCAATCAGGAAGCATCGGATCAAACCGTAAGTGGATTTGAAGAAGTAAAAATTGATGTATGAAACGTATCAGGATAAACCATGAAAAACAAATCTTCCGACAACACCTCAAACATAGATAACTTGTCTGAACACAATCGAGAGCTGAGAAAAAAAGGCAAAATCAAACTTCTGGATGTCGTCGCGCTCACACAGGATGTCCCGCAGCACAATCTCAAGCGTGGAGACATCGGCACGGTTGTTGAAATCCTTTCAAACGGCGAAGCGTACGAAGTTGAATTCAGCAATGCCTACGGGCAAATGTCCAAGTGCCTGAGTTTCCTTGTCTCTCAACTTAGAGTGCTTCCTCACGAACAAATAAAAGCGGATGCCAAACTTCAAAAAGATAAACAAGTAAAAGGAGTTACAGAAAAGGGAAAAAACGCCGCCGCACAACGCCTCATCAAAGCGATGGAAAAACCACCACATCTCACTGATGAAGACATTGAAGCACTGAATCGGTCAATCAAAGAAGGAAAAATACCTATAAAGTTTGATTCGATCTTTGAACCGGACGAACGCGATGAAGAATGAATAAGGACTTAGATAATGAGCCTGATGTGCCTGATTCAACGCCTTAACCGAGTTGGGGCATCTAATGATGTTCTCCTTAACGGGTTTTCCGGGGATTCAACCTCACCAAGATGACATTTTTTGTACTTCTTGCCGCTTCCACAGGGACATGGATCGTTCCTACCTGGGTTATGTCGCACTATATTCATGATTTCCAAAAAGTGCTCTATTTCTCCTTGCTTGCCATGAGAATATTCGCCCCAAAGGTCCTTCCGAGCCCTGTCAATACCGAATTTATCTGTGTAGGAGAGTCGATAAAAAAATGGAATTACCAATTCATCAAGGAAATCCTCAATACAAAGCTGCTGGCTATCTCTGTATTTGAGACCTAAGCAACACGCGCGATTGTGGGGATAAATGTGCAAGTCAATGATCGGAACCTCACATTTTTTCACAATTCGACAGTATTTCCCCCCGACCTCAAACACTTTCGGCCATCCGTTCCAATCAAGGTCATCTAGGTAAATCTCAACCTCAAAAACATCCTGAATTAAAAAGTCAGTTTCTTTAAGGAGATTGGCAATCGTTATTTTCCCGGATTCGCTCTCATACACCGCGCAAAAGTCCAGCTCGCCTAAAATTTTATGGGAGTCTGCATCGTAGTATAAGTTCGGAAAATGTAATCTCAACCATCTAATGTCACTATCGGTTATCTTCATGATAGAAATTATCTCGCGTAGGGCTTTCTAGGGGTAACTACCCGCGTGGAGGCAATTGCTGACGCACCTCCGTTGTTTTGGGTTTTACTCTTAAGTTCCCCGAAATTGTCACCAAATAACTTTCGCCATTTCTTGACACTTGCATTATGCTCAGTTTCTTCAAACGCCTCGTTTATCCTGCTGTTATAGAGGTCAAACATTTCTCGGAAATGGGTATATTTATCCTGGTCCCAGTGTCTTGTGAAGGATTCTCCATCCAAGACAGGATTGCATATCTCGGGCATTAGAAAATTCGCCTGTAAAAAACTGTTTATCCGGTTAGAAACTGTTTTTAAAGCGGTTGGAATATCCTTAAAATGATCCCCCCACTCGTCACTGGCATAAACACTATTACCAATTAACGTTGTCAGAAGGATCGATTTTACAGAAAAGTTCCCTTTGTGATCCCTAAGAAATTTTAACAACCGCGTAACCCCCTTCAGGTTGCCGTGGGTAATTCTGGTTTTCTCGTTGAACCAATTGAAGTGCCACCGTTTATTTAGACCAAAATTTAGCAAAGTTAAGAGAAGGTTTGTCTTTGAAATTCTATAGGTGTCAGATACCCTAACGCCGAATGTGGGCGTTTATAGTTATACACCTGTGTGATAAAATGACCGATGCGTTCTCGAGCCTCGGTAATATCTTGGTAATCATTGAGGTGAACTTCTTCTTCCTTGAGCGTTCGGATCAACCTTTCGGCGTATCCGTTCTCCCAAGGACACCCGCTGCGAGCGACTGAAATCTGAATATCGTGTGCTTTGAGCGTCGAGATATAAGCGGTTGAAAGATATTGCACGCCTTGATCGCTGTGATGGATCTCCGGAGACCCGCTTTGCGAGAGTGCCTCTTGTAGCGGTTTCAACGTCAGAGATGTATTCAAATGTGGACTGACCTGCCATCCCCTGATCATTCGGGTGAAGATGTCCATGAGCACAGCGACATAGATGAAGCGTCTCTTGAGACGGACGTAGGTAATATCGCCTACCCAGACTTGATTCTCTCGAGAGATCTCAAGGGTCTGAACTCTATTGCCCCAAGGCTGTTGACCTTCAAAGGATCTCGTGGTTTGACAGATGCGTTTCACCGAGACCGAGAGGCACTCTTCTTTCATCAAACGGGCAACACGTTTATACCCGACGGTGTATCCTTGACGCAGTAGCATCTTTGTCATACGCCGATACCCATACGTCGGATACGCTGCCGCTAACCGCTGTATTTCAGCGCGTAAGATGTCTTCAGACGGGTCGTTTTTGGGTTGATAATAGAAGGTGCTCTTGTTGAAACCCAGCACCTCACAAATCTCTCGCATGGCATACTCCTTGCGCAACGTCTCAACGACGTATCGCTGTTGAGATGGATTCAATCCAACAACGTCAATGCCTTTTTTTGAATTTCCAACGCCAGCGTCAACCTCCCAACGAGTTGCTCAAGTTGAGCGATCCGCTCGCTGGAAGCATCGGAGTGCTTCTCTGGAGATTCAAAAAAGGTTTCGGCATTTTCAAGAAACTGCCGTTTCCACGTTGAGACTTGGTTTTCGCTGAGGTTATGTCGGCGACACAGTTCCGCCTGTGAACTTTCACCGCTAAGGGCCTCAAGCACAACTTCTGCTTTAAACTTAGCAGTGAATTTTCTGCGTTTCGCCATCGGAATGCTCCTTTCAAATAGATTGTCATTGTAGCACAATCTTATATTAGAGAGTGGTCTAAATTTCCGGTGGCAGTACAATGAATACTCCCATAAATTGCAGAATCATTATGTGCTGCGGTTCGTTTCCAAACAACCTCATTCCGAAAGTTTCCCTTCCCAAACACCGCATCCATAACTAACTTGAGATAATGACTCATTGTCGTATCGCAATGTAGGTAGATACTGCCAGTATCTTTCAGAATACGCTTCATTTCCAGTAATCTGGCAGCCATGTAAATGAGATAAGATTTATCGCTGTTTGTCATAGCAGCATGGATAACTCGGTTCAGCGCAGGATGTTTCGTCTCAATGAGATCAAGCCAAGCGTTGTCTACGTCTGAAAGGGTCCACGTATCTTTGAATTCCGCACCAGCAGCTTTTGAACCTATAGGGGCTGCGTAGTTCGTCTTGCTATTAAATGGCGGGTCTAAATATATGAGATCAATGGATTCACTATTTATCCCACGCATGATAGGCAGATTATCACCCGTGAATATCGTCTTTGGTTTGATATTTGTGGTTTCCATACAAAAGAACCTCAAAAATGTTATGAGATTTGTGACCGATATAGGTTGTGTCTGCTTCAATGATACCTTGTAGCAACACACCACCTTTTTCGCTATTTTTGACCGTATTATTATATACCAAGTGGTCTTTTGATTCAAGTCGAAATCTCGTGCTAATGGGTGTAAAGTTTTTGACACTAAAGTCTCAAGCACACAATCCGCAATTACCAATTCCTATCCGCGAACCGCTAATGCATTTTACTTGACATTAGTTAGCAAATAGAGTATAATGTAACCTAAGTTGCTAGTTTGTAGCATAACCTGTTAGGTTGTGCATCTGAGGACGCAAACTAACAGTTTGCGGTACAAAATGCCTGGATCATCGACAGTTTTGCGTAAAAAACGAGGTATACATGTCTAAAATCGTGTAAGTAGGAACTTGGATTATAATATAATAAGACTTTCCAAAAAAGTGAATATTGTATCAAGCTACAAAACCCTGGCGCGGAAACCGACACACATTTCCAGCACCTATAAGTTTCTTGCTGACTGCCAATAGCCAGTAGCGAGAAAAAATGTTACACTTTTCGCCAAATTATTTTTTTTATAAGAAAAAATTAAACGTCAACAAACCCCTACGGGGACTGGGTTCTCTAACGTTACACGCCACACACAAAATGTTACACTGGTGTAACATTTTTAAGAAGGAAAATACTAATGACAAAGAAGCAGGCGTTTATTACAGCAGTCGAAAATGGCGATGCATGGACAGTTGAAAACCTATTGGCAACGAATGAAACACTCGCTGCACAACTTGATGCGCCGTGGTTCAGTTTCGATGCCCCGGCGATTGTGTTTGCTGCTGCCTCCGGCAACCGTGAGCTTATTGATGTTCTACTCGATGCTGGGGCGGATATTGATGTCAAAAGCAGTTGGTGGGCAGGCGGTGCCTCAGCGTTACATCACGCTACGGGTTCTATGCTGAATTACAACAGAGAACTCGCTGAATATCTGATTGAACGGGGGGCGACAATTGACGCGCACGCCGCCGCGGGCTTGGATATGTCCGAAAAACTTGCTGAGTTAATTCGCGAAAATCCGGAAGTCGTCAACGAACCGGGATGTGATGGCATGTCTCCACTCCATTTCGCTGCGACCCCAAGAATCGCTGAACTGCTGCTTGCACACGGCGCGGATATAAATCTCCGAGACCGCGACCATAACGGCACACCGGCACAGTGGACACTGGGGAGTCGTCCTGAAGTCTGTCAATATCTTCTTGAACAAGGGGCGGAAGGCGATATGGTGCTCTATTGTGTAACTGGAGACGTTGAACGGGCGAAAGCCGTATTACAGGAAAATCCTGCGCTTCTTGATTTACGGATAGATCATAAAGTTCCAGAAGGTTATACGATAGCGTCCCACGACGCTGAAGGAATAGGTGAGGTTCCGGGGGCGCATGTTTATGCCTATAAAGTTGGACCAACCATGCGACTGCTTGAGATTGCGCTACAGGCAAAGCAGGCAGCGATCATCAAGATGCTGATGGAATGTGGTTATCAAATCAAGCTCCGAGAGTGGTATATGATTGCTGGACAGGGGCCGCGCAATATGGACAGACTTGTAAAGATGTTTCTCGGAAAAGGTTTGGATATCAATGCGCGTCAGAAGCATCGGCGTGGCGTATGGGCACCGTTGCATTGGGTGGCGCAACGCGGTCTGACAGATGGCATTTCATGTCTATTAGAGAATGGAGCAGATCCGAATATAACTGACGACCAAGGACGCACGCCGATCCATATCATCGCACAGAAGGGAATAGGGAAAAACCAGATCCAGTTACTCATGAAACACGGCGGCAACGTTAGCATACGCGATGCAGAGGGTCAAACGCCTCTGGATTATGCACAGAAGGCGAAAAGAAAGTCTGCTGCAAGTTTCCTCACAGAATATGCAAATCGCGCACAGGAACCGACTTAATTCTGACGAGAAAATTTGAAACACATATCAAATTTTTTTCGTGAATTGTTAATGAAATATTTTTATTTTTCGGTTGACATTTTTCTTTTTATAATAGTATAATAATAAATGTTAGTTAAGTAAAATTGTGTAGAGGTTAGTTTTCGTTATAGTGTTCTGGCACATCTAAATTGAGAGGTAGTTCGTAGTAGGGCAATTCATTGCCGGTTTCTGACGTGCGATAAATCGCACTACTACGAACCGGGGTTTCCCCATCATTTGAAGGTTGACAAACTAATAGTGTGGAACACAATTTGGAGGAACATGAAATCATGGAGCATCGAACAGAAAACTGGGTGAAAGTCGCTGAGTTAAGTGAGGTTCCTGAGGGACAATCGAAGGCGATTCGGATGGGCGAAGGGCGTAGTATTGCGCTCTTCAACGTTGAAGGGCGGATTTACGCAACGGATAATCAGTGTCCGCACATGGGGTATCCACTCACGCGCGGCACCGTCCGTAACGGCATCCTTACATGTGATTGGCACCGCCGCAGTTTCGATTTGGAAGGTGGTGGTTGCTTCCATGTTGAATGCGACGACTTACGGACTTTTCCGGTTGATGTCCGCGGTAGCGAGATTTGGATAGAACCGGGAGATATGATCTATCGGCGTGCAGAAGAACACAAGCAGTTGCTTCGAGAAGGACTTTTAAGTGAAGACCGATGGACGATGTCCAAGGCGATTTCGCTTCTATTAAAGGGAGGTGTGCCGGAAGAAGAGGTCATGGGAACGATCTTAGCACACGTCAGCCGACACATCGCGAGTTCTCACGACGCAGAGGGCGGTAGCGACGTTTCCCGGCTCGTCAACGGACTCAAAGTCGGACGCAGATACACAGATGCAGATAGACTGATTGCGGTTACGACTGCGGCTTGCTCGGCTGCGGGACCCGCATCCGAACGGCTTGAAGTTGTTCCATTACCAGAACCTGTCACATGGGAAAAGATAAGTCGGTGGATTCGTAACTTCTCTTATGAAGGGCAATCTGGACGCATTGAGCGGTGTCTGTTCACGGCATATCATAAAGGGGATGCCGATAAGTTGCGTCCTTTATTGTTTGCGTGTGCCGTTGAACCACATTTTATCGACCTGCCCCATATTCCGCTTTATGTCAGTTATCTCTCAGAAGTGGTTGATGAATTTGGGTGGGAGCACGCATCCGAGTTATTTTTCTATCTCGGTGCCAGACTTGTCGGACATCGTCCAGATGAGCCAGAACGCTACCGACGGGATGCAATCCAAATTATGCGTCAGATACTTCCGAGTGTTGAAAATGCTGACTTGGAGCGAACTGTTGAATTTGACGAAGATACTTTTGTTGAAGCGTTGACGAGTGTCAATCTCCAGCGAGCATTTGAAGCGGTACAAACCGTTTTGGTTGATGGTGTTAAGTTGGAGGGTCTTATTACAACGCTGGTGCTTCTCGCGGCGGATCGGATGGCACATACACCGGTAAACGTGGATGCGGGTTGGGAGAACTTGACAACGGAACTCAACCTTGCAGCATCTCTGCGAAGTGCGCAACGCGTGGGTGGCAACGAAATTGCAGCGAAAGGCGTTTTTCACGTTGTGTGGCAAATCTTCGCGAACCGCTGGATAAACATTCCCTCACGCGCGCTCAGTCAACCGCTGCGTCAAGAAAAACTGGATGTCCCGGATCAAGCCGAGGGTATCAAGTCTATCATTCGTACAATTCAGACCCTCGATGTCCAAAAGGTCGGACCGCAAGTGCTCGGTTATCTGAATGCCGGTTATTGTCCTGAACAGTTGCTTGAAGATATTGGACATACGGTTCTCTGGGATGATACTGGAAGTCAGATACTTCCGACGTTACGCACCGTATTTGAGGAATGGCAGTACGCCGAAGGGCATCCCGCTCAGGCGCAACTTTTGGTCGGATTGGCGCGCTATGTCACGGATATCCGAACAAACAAAGATAATAGGTCTGCGGCTACAACGGCGATGCGTTTTGCTGAAGGTAGAACAACAATTGAGGTCTTTGAGGAATAA
Source organism: Candidatus Poribacteria bacterium (assembly GCA_028820845.1). Lineage (NCBI taxonomy): Bacteria > Candidatus Poribacteria > Candidatus Poribacteria bacterium. The sequence continues at coordinate 10,573 of JAPPII010000017.1, read as the reverse complement.
AAGGAGAGAAAGACAGTGTTAGAGAATACCAATTTCGTCAAGGTTGCTGCCCGCAGCGATGTAGCGGAAGGGAAACCGAGGGCAGTTAGAGTTGAAGGACATAGCATCGCTCTGTTTCAGCATGAGGGTGCTATCTATGCGACGGATAATCAATGTCCACACATGGGGTATCCATTGGTGAGAGGGCGCGTCAGGAGAGGCGTTTTATCGTGTGATTGGCACGGCTGGAGTTACGACATGGAGGGTGGCGGATGCTTTACGGGGGGTTGTGATGACCTCGCCACGTTTCCTGTTGAGGTGCGGAATGGTGATATCTATGTGGATGTCGCCAGTGGCGGTAAGAAACGCGACGATGCCCATTTTTTGCTCCTAAAGGAGGGCTTATTAACGACGGACAACTGGACGCTTTCTAAAGCGATTGCGATTATGTTAGCGAAAGGTGTTTCCGAAGAAGAGACCTTGGAATTGATGGTCAAACACATGGGGCAACATGTCTCTACAGATCAGGATGCGTTCAATGGTGGCAGAAAGTTGGCGATGCTGATGAACGGCGTAAAGGTCGCCCGTATGTACGAACCCGAAGATCGACTTATCCCGTTGATGTTGGCGGCAGAGGGTGCAGCGGGTAGATTGGGAGATAGACCCGATCGCCGTCCTCTTCCCCCACCGATTGATTGGCAGAAACTAAAAGACTGGATTCGGGTGTTCACCGCTGATAAAGAATGGGAGGGTATCGAAAAGTGTCTGATCACGGCGCGACGGTTAGGCGGACAGGATGAAAAAATTGTACCACTCCTGTTTGAATGTGCCGTTCAACCCTTCTTCATCAATCATTCCAGAAATCTCATTAATCTTGGACACTTGGCTGAGTTGTTGGATCGGTTTGGATGGGAGTTGACTGAGGAGTTAGTCTGCAACCTCGGCGCAAAGATTCTGGGTGAGGGACGCGGCAGACCGAGTGAACTTCATCGTGAAGCGATCCAAAAACTGGAAGAAATCAGTCCTCTCTTTGATGAACTTCCACAGGGGACATCTGTTGATTATGACGAAGATAAATTCTCGGCGGCTCTGGTCAGTGGTGATCTCAATGAGGTTTTTGATACACTAACGGAAATGCTTGCCGCGGGTGTTCCGATTAACGATCTTGCTACAACTATGGTTATGATGGCAGGCGATAGAATGGCACGGACACCGGTGAACATGAGTCCAGGTTGGTGGGACCTACAAGAAGAGATGGAGTTGGGAGCGACTGTGAGAAAGGTGCTTCGGTATGGTGGAACGAAAGTCGCCGCGAAGGCACTTTATCATGCAGCGTGGCGGTTTTTCGAGAACCGATGGCTTAACATTCGCTATCAACCTATCACAGCGTCGAGAACATCTACAAATCGTGTTGTTCTTGATGAGGATGTAGTGCTTTCGGAGATCTTAGATGGGATTGAGTCTGTCCGTATTCAGGAAATCGGACGACGTACCCGTGAGTATCTTAATGCTGGATGCTCTGCGGAGCGGTTGATGGCTGAAATGGGACTGAGTATTCTTAAGGATGATAACGGTCACCATCTGCTCAGTTCAATTTATATGGTGTCTGAGGAGTGGAAAACGTGTGGATCCCATCCTGGGAGAAATCAACTGATAGTTGGATTGGCGCGATGGGCAACCGATATTCGCAGAAACGCCGGAAATGATTCCGCTGTTCAGACGGCTCACCGTTTCGCGCGCGGTGAAACCGCGACGGAACTCTATGAATAGGACATATAGTAGGGCGAGGTTCCAATGCCTCAGCCCTACTTTTTTTATATTATGAAGAATTTACTTGCACTTTTTTTCTTTAATGTGTTATGCCTATCAGTACAAGGCGCGACGTTGGAATTTGCCTTTCAACTTGGTGAGAAGCAGGACCCTCGACTTGATAGACTCCTGCCTGATGTCGCGCGACAGATGGCCTTCAACAAAGACGGTACGAGGTTGATTGTTAAACAGATGGACGGCACCGTCGTGATGTGGGATGTCCAGACACGGCAGAATCGAACTATTTGTACCGTCCCCGAAAAGCGATGGTTTGCCTATGCTGTTGATGCGGATCAACTCCTCATCAAAACAGCAGATGAGAGCATTGCTGTCGTCCATCTTGCATCCAACGCTGAGCTCACACTGACAAAAGGTGCTTATGAGAGTGGTAGCCTGTCGGCTAACGGCACGTTGGCGGTATTATCGGAAGGTGATGAGCAGATTGAGATGTGGCAGATAGAGTTCTCGGATACCACAGAAGCACTTGAGGGAGAACAAGTCCGCCCGCAGAGATTGAAGACTTTGGAGACAGCAATGCCCATTCGGAACGGTCTCGCTCTTTCTCGTGATGGTCGGTTCATTGCTGCGGCAGCAGGGAGTTACCGAGATGGTGAGGGGCATCGGACGGCTATTGAGATTTGGAACGCTGCCGCGGGACGTCCAATGCATATTTTTGACACCGGCGAGATTTTAGGGGTCTGGAATGTGTTGTTCTCAGCAGATGCGAGGTTGTTAGCTGTTGACACACAGAAGAACGCTCAGTCTGGAATCCGCGTTTGGGAAATTGAGACCGGCAGGCAACTTCTCGCAAAATCTGGGTTTGAAGCGTATTGGACCCGAGCACTTGCTTTTTCACCAAGTGGTAAATATCTTGCTTCAGGTGATGAAGCTGCGAATCTCCGGGTGTGGGACATCTCCGAGGGTGAAACGGTAATTTGGGAAACCTATCCGACTGGCATTCAATCGTTAGCCTTCTCGCCTAACGGCGACTATTTAGCGGTAGCACTTTGGGATGCCACAATTCAGATGCTACGTTGGAGGGACAATAGTGAACGGTGAGAAAAATTTAGAAGACGGCTCTTACGTTGATGCGAAGGGACGGACACGTTGGCATGAAAACGATGAAATTGCGCTAAGACTCTTGGAGCTCCATACCTTCCTAATTATTGCGGACTATCCAGAAGACCACGCATCACGATACCCGCGCCTCTCGCATTCTATCTCTCGCTTTCCAGAGCCGGTGTCGGATTTAATCGCACAGGGACGGTTGATAGAGGAAATTGGAGGGGTCGGGGAAATCATTGCGGAAATTATCAGGGAATTCGTAGAAACGGGTACAAGCGGGAAATTGGAGGAGTTCGCCGGTGATACCCCCCGAACGGTCGTTGAGCTTGTGCCTATACCCGGACTCGGCGCCAAAACAATTAAGCGGTTATATGAAGAAGTCGGTGTAGAGAGTCTTGTTTCGCTCAGAGCGGCGATTGATGAAGGAAAACTCAAGGGTTTTCGCGGTATCGGCAAAAAGACGTTGGAAAAGATTGAAGCGTATCTTGATGAGGCGTTATAGGCGCGTGATTTATTATAAGGAATAAACCACATACTGGTTAGATTACCTCAACAGAGGACACGCAACGATTATCTGTGGAGTTAGGGCAGATGCCGGATAACGATGTCCAATTTGCAGTCGTCAGAGAAGATCCGATGGTGGAGGCGGAGCTGGTTCGTTTAACAAATGCCAGCAATGTGCTGTTGATTGCTTCTGGCGGGTGTACTGCCTTAACATTGCAAGCGTTGTTTCCAGATTTGCATATCACGCTGGTCGATTTTAATCCGGCACAGTTAGAGCGAGTTCGAGACAAAATGAGAGCACTGCACGGTGTTGATGCAGCGGCACGGCATCGAAGATTTAATATTGAGACCAGCGATCCAAGTGGACTCAATCAGTGTGGTAACTTTGAGTCCCTGTTCCGAGGTCTACGGGAGTTCATCTTCGATCTGGTTGCCGACGAAGCGGAAATCCGACTGTTATTTGAAGAGAAAGGTCGACTTGCGGATGTCTCAGAGCTGCTCTTCTCGAACAAGTATTGGTCAGTAGCGTTCGATCTGTACTTTAGCGACTCACTTCTGAATGCGATGTTTGGTCCAGACGCTACACAGCACGCTGAAACTGGGAGTTATCGGCGTTACTTTCAGAGGTTATTTGAAAAAGGCTTGACCTCTGCAGGGGCGTTTGATAATTACTTTCTTCATCATGTATTTCTTGGATACTATCTCCAACGTCCGGCAAGTCTGCCTTATTACCTCTTAGCACCATTTACCGATTACTGTTTTCAGATGATTGAAGGGACACTGGATGGGGTCCCGGAGCTGCAACGTTTTGATCTCATATCTCTATCCAACATTATGGATTGGATGCCATTAGCTGAGATTACTTCCCTTATCGGTTATCTTCAAAACGAAATGAAATCTGGAGCGACGGTTCTGTATCGTCAACTCAATAATTACACCGATCTTTCAACCTATTTTGGCGATTCATTTACCTTCAATGAAGGGTTGGGTATTCGGTTCCAAGAAATCGAACGCAGCTTATTTTATGCCAGCGTTCATGTCGGAAAAAGGAAGTGAGTACGAATGAACAGGAGTATTGACAACATCCTGAAAGAGACGAATGTATGGATGAACCCATATTTTCAATCTTTGCGCGACGACACTTTTGATTTCGATGATTTTGTTGAAACACAAATTCAGTTCTATTTTGCTGTCGTGTTTTTCAACCGTCCGATGGCAGCCCTTGCTGCGAAGATCCCGACATCGGAATTGCGCTTGGAGGTCATTCGCAATGTTTGGGAGGAACACGGTGAAGGCAATACATCTCTAATGCACGAGAAAACATTTCTCACGTTTCTTGATCGGTTAGCTGGAATTAAACCCGAAGATATTGCGAAACGAGCGATGTGGCCTGAAGTTCGTGCCTTTAATACCGTGCTTGTCGGTGCTTGTGTGATGGATGAATACTTGATTGGTGCTGGGGTCATGGGAATCATCGAACGGATGTTCTCGGACATTGCAGGCTGGCTCGGAGAGCAGGTTGTGAGTCATGGCTGGATCTCTGCGGAGAAGTTGATTCACTATAATCTCCATGAGGACCTCGATATTAAACATGCGGACGATTTCTTTGATGTACTTCGTCCTGCATGGGAGGCTGATGTCGAAAATAGATACTACATTGAACAAGGATTGCGCCTTGGGGCGTGCGTCTTCAATTCGCTTTATGAAGGACTTTACAAGGCACGAAAGCGTCGTATCTATCGCGATGTACGCGGACCCCATACACGGGCATCATAGCGGTGTTGAGGTATCAGATGCGGATAAACCGTTCTTTGGATATCAAAGAATTACGCAATGCGGAGTGGAAAGTTTTCCATGATCGCATCGCGGACTTAGAGAAGGGGACGAGTTATCCGTTGGGTGAGGATCGGTTTGAGATTGACCACGGTGCGGATTATTTTGCGTTCTTCACGCGGCTGGGTCAGCTCCGCTACTATGTCGTGCTTGACGGGGATCGGGTGGTAGCAGTAGCCGCTGCGATCTTACGCCGTGTGCCGCCAATGAGCGATAAAAAGCCGAAAACGGTGTGGTATCTTTGTGATTTGAAGGTTCACCCAGAATACCGTGGACGCTATCTCCCTGTCTCGATATTTGTCCACGCTTTTCCAAAGTTGTATCCTCTTTGCCCTCGTGGGTATGCTATCTCTATGGATGCGGACAGCGAACGTCCAAATCGCGTTGCACTCATGCTAAAGCGTTTTCCGCTCGCGCCGATGTCAATCGCGACAAAGTTAGGAATTGTTTCTTTAGATGCCGAGCAAATGCGAGAAGTCGAACCGTTTTTACGAGACTATTTTGGAGACGTTTCTTATCTGTCGTTGGCGGACAAAAAGGACATCATTTTGCAGAGTACCCGCTCGCCGATGCCACTGTTACATGTTCAGTTCGGACCGTGTGCGGCGCAAGGGCATCCGAAACCGCTTGATGATTATATTCACATGTTCTGTGTTTCGATGGATCATCCACTGCTTGAGATATTGAGGCATCAAGGTACTTATCCATCAGCCACGGCTACCGTCATTCATCACGGTATGGAGGCGTGGGATTGGGAGTTCATCCTCACCAGCGACATCTAATAATAAATCAATAGGAGGGAATCGGGATGTGTTGTTGCGATGTTGCTTTCAAGCACATACCAAGCGTATAATATCCCGTGAATTTTTATTATGGCGCGATCACTTACTGATGGCGAAATGGTCAATGGTAAGAAACATGGATATTGGGTCACTTATTATGCGAACGGACATAAGCGTAGCGAAGGTGGCTACATTCATGGTAAGAAGGACGGACCTTGGATCACTTACCACAAGAATGGGAACAAGGCGGGTGAAGCGACCTTCCGCGATGGAAAATACGAAGGTCTTTGTGTCACCTATTATGAAAATGGAAGCCGTAGATCCAGTGGAGTCTTTCCTAAACATGTTGGTAAGTCGTATGACGGCAAAAAGGAGGGGCCGTTTTATAATTACGAAGATGATGGCAAGACGGTGTGGCTGATTGTCACCTACAAGAAAGGTGGGAGCCGTGCGAAACCGGATGAATATCCGCTCGGTGTCTGCGCTGTGTGTGGCGAGGGAAGACGTTTGGCTTGGGGCAATACTTGCCCGAAGTGCGGTAACGAACTGGAGACATAATTTGAAAAAGGAGACTAAAAACGATGAAAGTCCTAATTACTTTGGTTGCTATGATAGTTATCTTTATTTCAGGGATATGGGTTCAGGAAAGCATATCGGAAATTGATCCAGCATCCCTTATGGGGATGTGGCTCTTTGATCAGGGAAAAGGAGACGCGGTTGTGGATACCTCCGGCAATGGAAATGATGGTGAGATTGTTGACGCTGAACGAGTAGATGGAAAGAGTGGCAAGGGAATAGAATTTGACGGGACTAACCATGTGGTTATCCCAGCGAGCAAAACGGTCAATGACTTCCTTGATGGATTTACGTATCTGCTCTGGGTGAAACCGCTGGGTAACCCTTCGGGTCCCCATGTTCGTCTCATAGAGAGAGATTGGCACAATCCAAATATTCTCATCGGTCCGACCGATTTTTATGGTAGTTTTATCTTCAACGGCGGAATAGACAACAGTGCTGTTCGAGGCGGGACTTGGGAGATGGACGAGTGGAGTTTTGTTGCTTTAACACACGATGGTAAGACACTCGTCCTCTATGTTGATGGTGAGGTTGCAGCGGATTTAGATGTAGGAGAACCAGATTTTACCGCACAACACGACGGTGGTTCGATTTGGTTAACCCGTTGGAAAGGGGGGCCTGGTTGGGATTTTTCGGGGGTTCTTGACGAAGTGGCTATCTTCAATACTGCACTCAGTGAAGACGACCTGAATACTATCATGACAGATGGACTTGAGAAAGCCCTCTCGGTTTCTGCAATTAATAAGCTGACAACGACTTGGGGGGACATCAAACGGCAAGAGTAATCACTGCATGAGACTTATTTTTACAAACGAATAGGAGGTAATAGGGACGCGTCATCAAGACACAACTTGCAAGCTTGTATTTGATGTCGGCGTCCCACAAATTTAACTATGGCAAAATCACTTACTGATGGCGAGATGCGCAACGGCAAGAAGCACGGGTATTGGGTTACTTACTACGCCAATGGCTTTAAGCGGAGTGAAGGTGGCTACATTGAAGAAAAAAAAGAGGGGCTTTGGATCCAGTACCATAAAAATGGAAACAAAGCGAGCGAAGGCTTTTTCCGCGATGGTAAGAACGAAGGCGACTATGTGGCGTATTATGAAAATGGCAATCGCAAATGGGGTGGTCCCTACCGCAAACATGATGGCGGCTCCGCTGATGGCAGAAAAGAAGGTGTCTGGCTTTGCTATGAAGAGGATGGCGAGACGGTGTGGCGCATTATCACCTACAAGAAAGGTGGGAGTCGTGCGAAACCCGATGAATACCCACTGGGGGTCTGTGCTGTTTGCGGTGAAGGCAGACGCTCAACGTGGAAGGATGCTTGTCCGCAATGTGGGGCAGATGTTTCTGATTGATTCTCAAAAATTCTGAAGTTTTAGTCCTATAAATTCTGATTTTTTTCTCAGAAACAGGGTTTAACTGAATAAAATACCTAAAAAAGAGAAGGAAAAATTAGTGGCAATTAAACGGAATTTTCTGACCGTCTGGGCGTTTTTCGTTGTTTTTTTCGTTGTACAACTCCCCGGCGGTCTCAAGGCTGAAAATGAGGAAAAATCACTGCACAGAACCGCAACAGCTGTCCGAATCAATAGCGCGCCGCCACAGTTAGATGGGGTTTTGGACGATGCGATCTGGAAAACCGCACCCCTCCATGAAGGATTTAGGCAACAAGACCCTGATGAAGGAGAGCTGGCAACCGAACGCACTACGTTCCAAATCGCCTACGATGACGAGGCAATCTACTTCGCGGTGATGTGCTACGATAAAGAACCCGAAAAGATTTTCTCTCGCTTGGTTCGGCGCGATAACTACGTTACATCCGATAGACTTGATGTAGTTCTCGACCCGCATTACAGTCGGCAGAATGCATTCTGGTTTACCGTTTATCCTTCAGGATCTGTAACAGATGGGACTATTTCTGGCGGCGGTTGGTGGGATAGTACGTGGAACGGCGTGTGGGAAGTGAAAACAAAAATTCACAAAAATGGCTGGGCGGCAGAATATAAAATTCCCTATCACGTCCTACGCTTTGCACCTAAAGAAAAATATACATGGGGACTCCAAGTTTCACGGAGCATTAGCAGAAAAAAAGAATATGCGCTTTGGCGTTTGATTAAAAAAGATGAACCCGGTTGGGTCTCCCGTTTTGGCGATCTAACAGGTATTGAGAATATCCATCCGCCGCACCATTTGGAATTAGTTCCTTATACCATGGGTCGGACAACACTCAATAGCAAAACCGATTTATGGGGGAACATTGGTAGTGATGTTCAGTATGGAATTACCTCCGGAATAACGCTCAATGCTACAGTCAATCCAGATTTTGGACAGGTGGAGGCGGATCCGGCGCGTCTAAATCTTTCGGCGTATGAGGAATTTTTTGAGGAACGTCGTCCTTTCTTTGTGGAAGGGGCCTCCATCTTTAGCAGCAACGACTATAATTTTTTTTATACTCGGCGCATCGGGCGGCAGCCAGGGCATTTTGACCTGCCCGAGGGTGCTAAAGAACTCAGCCGCCCGGAGGCGACAACGATTCTGGGGGCTGCCAAAATTGCTGGTAGAACTCAAAGCAAGACCTCCTTCGGCATCATGGAAGCCGTTACATCTCCAGAGTACGCACAGATCGAAGAAGCAGGTAAAGATGACAAATTCCTTGTTGAACCTTTGACGAACTATTTCGTTGGTAGGGTCAAGCAGGATGTCCTCGGCAATTCATACGTTGGATTGATAGGGACAGCTGTCAATCGCCAGGCTTCCAATGCCGCGTATGTAGGGGGTTTGGACTGGGATTTAAAGTTTGCAAAGGAACGGTACCAGATAAGTGGCACCTTAGCGGCAAGTCAGGCGGGTAAAATGGATGAACGCAAATCGGGCTACCTTGCCCACCTTGAATTTGACAAACGTGGTGGATGGATGCAATTTGATACCGATTTCAGAGTGCTTTCGCCTGACTTAGAAATGAACGACCTCGGCTTCCGGCGACGTGCGGATATGCTTGAGTGGAATTACGACTTCACCGTGCGGAAGGGAAAACCCTTTAGTGTCTTCAGACGCGTCATTTTCGGACTCTACGGCTGGCGAACATGGAATTACGACGGAGTCAGTATCAGTCGCTACTCCGAAATCTGGACAGATGGCCGTCTAAAAAACTATTGGGATTATGATCTTTGGATTGGACGAAATTTGGAGTCGTTTAGTGATGATGACACGATGCGTGGTGGAACGCTGATCAAAAGTCCGCCAGGCTGGTGGATTTTTACAGCACTCTCCACCGATAGCCGTAAAATGATTCAGTTGCGGTTGAATCCTGTTTTCGCATGGAATGATGATAGGCGTTCGTATGACTACGATGTGCGGCTCTGGTTACGCATTCGACTCGCCTCCAATATTGAGGTGAGCTTCGGTCCCTCGTACAATTATGGCGTACAGGATGCACAATGGGTAGATCTGGTGGAAGAAAACATCGATGGACACATCGAAAAACATTACGTCTATGGTGAACTGGAGCGCCGCACACTGGATTTCACAACGCGCGCGAACATCAGTTTTACGCCTACGCTGAGTCTCCAATTCTACGTGCAACCCTTTGTTACTATCGGGGACTATGCCAATTTCAAGGAGTTGATTGAACCGAAGTCTTATCAGTTCAAGCCTTACGCGCTAAACGAAAATCGTGATTTCCATCGTAGGTCTTTACGGGGCAACACTGTGCTTCGCTGGGAATTCCGTCCGGGCAGCACCCTATTTCTCGTCTGGACACAATCCCGAGAAGCGGAGTTGGAGCAGCTTCGCACAGCAGACCTCGAATTCCGTCCATTACACCGACTGCGTAATAGCTTCACCGATGAAGGCAAGAATGTTTTCCTGATAAAATGTCGGTATTGGCTCGGGGTGTAAGGCACTAATGGAGAGTCCTAAGTTAAGTCCTAAAAAAAATTCCAATCACGGAACTCGAATACAATCATATGTTCTCCACGAAGAATCTGTATGATTTGCCAACCTACTACAACTATGGCGTA
>JAPPII010000016.1 GCA_028820845.1 Candidatus Poribacteria bacterium | reverse complement strand
GACAAGTCAATGGTTTCATGATGCGTCCCTTCCGGACTGTAGTGAGTCGCCGCCCGATGGCCTCGCCTCAGCATAGCCGGGTGGCAGCTTGTACATGGCGGTGGACTGGTTGCCGGTCTTGATCGGCTCGCAGAGAATCCGGCCTTGCCGGCCCATCGCCTGTACGCTCCAAGAGCTCCGGCCCAGCTGCTTGGCGAGTTCGCCAGCGGTGAGGTAGCCGCGGGCGCGCAGCTGGGCCTGGCGGCGCTCCAGATGCCCCTTCATGCCCACTCGCGCGCGCAGCCGGAAGACAGCCCGCAGCGTGTAGGGCTTGCCGTTCCACTGCCGGTGCCCGGCGCGGTTGAGCAGCTCGGCGGCCTCGGCGTCGCTGTGCGTGTCCAAGGTCGCGTCCAAGGCTGCCACAGTGGCCGGGCACAGGGCGTACTTGATCTGCCGCGGCCTGTTCAACTGGACCGGGTCGAGTGTCAGCGCCTTGCCCCCACGCAGGCGCAGCTCGACGCGGGCCTCGTAACCCTCGCGAGCCAGCGTGGCGTCCTCGACCAGCAGCCGCAGCAGCCGTTTGCGATCGACGTGTTCGGTCGCGGGTGCCTCCCAGACCTGCGCGAAGTCACGAGCCAGTTCCTCGATGCGCCGCACCTGTTCTGCCGACATCTCCTCATCGCGTGCCTCGCGTCGCTGGTCGCGTTCCTGCACGGCCTCCTCGAGCTCCCGCAAGCGTTCGTTCCAGGCCGCTTCCAGCGGGGCCGCCACCAGCCGGTTGACCGGATCCACCGCGTAGTAGCGCCGCTGGGCCAGCTCGGCTTCGTAGCCCAGCCGCTCGATGCGCAGGGCGCGCTGGGCATCCGCCTCGGCAAAGTCGGTCCGCACCTGCTCCTGGACGGCCAGCGCAAGCGCGATGTTCTCGCGGTTCATGGCCGCGACCACGAAGCTCCCCACGGCGGCATCGACGGCCTCGGCGGGAATTGACTGGCAGGCCTTCTGCCCGTACCGCTGGGTCAATTGCTTGCACGTGTAGTACGTCTTCGCGGGTTGGCGGCGATCCGGCCGCGCCTTGCTGTACAGCATGCTCAGGCGCCCGCCGCACAGCCCGCACAGCGCCAGGCCCTGCAGCAGGGCCGCGCCGTTGCGCGGCGCGCTGAGGCGGGCCGGGACGGCGGCGAAGGAGCGTGCATTGCGGGCCATCGTCGCGAGGTTGCGGCCGTACTCCTCCCAGTCGATGAAGCCGGCATGGTGGCCGGGAATGCAGACCTCCCACTGCTCCGGCGGCAGCGTCTGGTAGCGGACGCCGCCGTCGGCCTGGCGGAGGATGCGGGTCTTGCCGTAGGTGAAGGCCCCCGCGTAGGCGGGATTCCTGAGGATGCGCCGGATCTTGGCATGGTCGGGCAGGCTCCAGCGCAGCACGCCGCGGGCCGGGCCGGTGCGGGCGCGGTGCGGCAGGAGGATGTTCTCGTCGCGGAACCACTTCACGACCTGCATCGCCGAGCCCTTGTCCCGGAACGCCGTGAACACCCGGCGGATCGCCTCGACGACCTGGCGGTCGGGGTCGAACGCGACCGCGCCGTCCTCGTCGTAGACGAGCCCCAGCGGCAGAGTCACGCGCAGCTCGCCACGGGCCGCCTTGCTGCGCTGCCCGCCGAGCAGGCGGGCGCGGATGCCCGCCAGCTCGAACTCGCTGATGGTGCCTTTGATGTCCAAGAGCAGCTTGTCCGAACTGTCGTTGGGATCATGCACGCCGGACTCGTCGAGGATCAGCGTGTCAGCGATGCGGGCGAACTGCACCAGCTGGCTCCAGTCGCAGTTGTCGCGGGCGAGCCGGGAGACTTCGAGGCTGAGCACGATGCCGATCTCGCCGGCGGCAATGCGGGCGGTCAGGTCGCGGAATCCGCTGCGATTGGCGGAGTAGGCCCCCGACAGGCCCTGGTCGTCGTCGATCACGCGGATGCGGTCCTCGCTCCAGCCCAGCGCGATGGCGGCGCGGCGCAGATCGTACTGGCGGTGCGCGCTCTCGGTGTGAAAGGCGACCTGCTTCAGCGACGACTGCCGCACGTACAGGCAGGCCTCGCGGGCGAGGTGGCGGGGCTTGACCTTGTGGGCGGCGGTTTCAAGCATGGCAAGTGTCCTCCGGGGAGCGCAGCAGGGCGCGGATCTGGCGGGCGGCTTCGGCGAGCGCGGCCGACTCGCAGGCGTCCCGGCCCGCCGGACCCGGCCCGCGGTCCGCCCGGGCCGGCGCGGCGGGCGGGGCGGTCAGGGCCAGGGTCACCGCCAGCCCGTGCCAGCGGAACGTGGCGAGCGCCTGGCTGTCGGTCCCGGCCAGCCACTGGGAGCGCCAGCGCTCGTAGCGTGCGCTGGCATCCGGAGCCCAGCTCATGGCGTGACCCGGGGCGGGTTTTTTTCGCGGCGAGCGAGGGCTTTCTCGAGGCCGCGCGGATGCAGCCCGACGCCGAACCGCTGTTCGATCAGCGCCACCAGCGTGGCGCTGGAGGTGCGACCGTGCAGGGCGCGGTAGTTGTCGACTAACTGCAGGATCTCGGGGGTGATCTTGTGCGGGCCGCGCGGGCCGCGCCGTTGCGGGAACAGGCCCTGCAGACCGTCCCGGGCGAAGGCCTTGGCAGCGCGGAAGCAGGTCGGCAGGGAGACGCCGAAGCGCTCGGCGGCCTTGGCCAGCGTGAGCTTGTCGAGGCGCACGAGGCGGACCATCTCGTAACGCACCTGGAGGATGTCGCGGGGATCGAAGAACTCGCTGTCGGCGAAGCGGGGATCGCGGACGCGTTCGGGGTGCGGGTTGAGCAGGCCAGCCTGGCGGAGGCGATCCGGCTTGCCGGAGGGTGGGTCTTGCATAGGAGCTCCTGCGAAATATATTATCACTAATCAATACGCTCATGATGGTCGGAAATTCGGAATACACATTGGAATCAGGCTGGATATGGACGGACTGCGCCCTAATTTGTGAAAAATCATCATACTTATTTCTGATCATCAGATCTCCCTCGTTCCAGCAACGAATCCACCACCGCCCTGAGGGTCGCGAGATCGTCGGCGCGCCACAGGGACCGCCCTGCCGAGGCGCGCTCGAAATCATCCGCCAGCCGGTAGCTCGTCCATGCAAGCGGAAGCGTCAGCAGGGTTTCGTCCTCCCGGACGCAGCGCACCAGGCGCACGCCTCCGGTCGTCAAGCGGGAGTAGAACGGGAACGACCGCCCGCGCAGCGGATGGTGGGGATGGGTGACGACCACCGCCTCCGGCATTCCCGCTGGTTCGGGCTTGTCTGCTTTCGGGAACCTTCGACAA